>NZ_WJZM01000019.1:0-93092 GCF_021609545.1 Pseudomonas sp. PA-1-6B | reverse complement strand
GGGCACAATTTAGCGAGGGGCGTGCGCGGGGGAAATACAACTAATACGACATTGGCAGGGTGGATCGAATAGGGCGAGTTCGCGTTTTTTCGTAGTTGTTGTATCGGCTTTAAGTCATTCAAAAGGTTATTGGTTTTGTGTCGATAGCATTCAAAGGAATGTGGCGATCGTTGCTGCCTGAGTAGGCCTCTATGGCTATTGCGCCAGTGCCGAAGGTTGCTGCCGGATCAATAGCTACGAAGAGGTACTGATGGGTTCGCTGTCAGGTTCAGCCCCAGGCGCGAGCCGCAAATCGAAATCGCCTGTTACTCCCCCGCCTCACTGGCGGCAGTTGCATGTCCTGGTGGCGGAGGACCATTCAGCCCACCGACTATTACTGGGTTGCTTGCTGCAAAAGCTCGGATTGGGCCATGAGCTGGTCGCCGACGGGTATCTCGGGCAGGTGGCTTATGCCCGTCGGCCCTTTGACCTGGTGATCACTGATTGCCGGATGCCCATCATGGATGGTTACAGCATGGCCCGCGCCATTCGCCAATATGAGCACCACTTCGGGTTGAGGCGGGTGCCGATCATCGCCTTGACCGCCGACTTGCAAAGCGACAGCCCTCAGCGCTGCTGCGACGCGGGCATGGATGCCTGGCGGCTCAAGCCTCTAACCCTTGAACAATTACGTGCCGTTTTGGCGCGATGGCTCCCGGGGGCCGATCACGTGCCTATCGGTGCGGAGCCCGTTGCGAAGGTTATGGGTTGGCCAGCCCGCGCGAGCCTGGTCGCGACGTTTGGCAGTGAACAAGTGGTCAATCAATTGTTGGAAAACCTGCTGGTCGAGGCTTGGCAAGATCACGACCTGTTGGGCCGTGCCTGTGCCGCATTGGACGCATCATTGACCGCCGAACGCCTGCATCGATTGACGGGTAGCCTGGTGTTTGTAGGAGGGACGGGGCTTGAGTCCTGTGCGGTGAGGTTGATCGAGCAGGTTCAGCGCGATGGCGTGTCTGCACACCTGGCGGAATTGACACTGTTCCAGGCACGCTTGCGCGCCTATCTGGATTATCTGTCCACTCTATGAAAGGTGTTTACAGAGGGTTTAATTTATTTGGAAGTCTAGTTTTTGCTGTAGGTGGTTTCCTATTGTTTTGTAGTCCAAAAAATAGCCACTACTAAACATTGGTTTCGGCTGCAAGCGGGTCTTTGTTAGCAGTTGTTGATAATCGCTGGCAGAGGTATTTTGCGCGGATTCAAGTTGCCACCATTCGTAGGTATCTATGCTTCGAGTAATTATTGCTGACGATCACCCTATTGTCCGAGTCGGGCAGAGAGTCGTGATTGAGGCGAATGGCAAGTGCAAGGTGGTCGGCGAAGCCGACGGCCCCGATCAATTGCTCGGGGTGTTGAGTACTACGGCATGTGACGTGCTGGTCACCGATTTTGCAATGCCGGGCGGTCAGCAAGCCGATGGCTACAGCCTGTTGAGCCTGCTGCATCGTCAGTACCCGAACGTACCGGTGATCCTGGTGACGATGTTCGCCAACGTTGCTACCTTGCGTGCCGCCTTCGCCCATGGTGCCAGGGCAGTGGTCGCCAAAAGTGCCTCTGCCAAGGAGTTGCCCCTGGCGATCAAAGCCGTGTGCGCGGGCCAGACCTTCGCCAGTGAATGCCTGCGGGTGCAACTGGTGGAGGCGGGGACAGGCAATCAGTCCCATGAGCCGCAGTTGTCCGGCAAGGAGAGCGAGGTGGTGCGTATGTTGGCCAGCGGCATGACGGTCAGCCAGATCGCGGCCAAGGTCCACCGGAGTATTTCCACTATCAGCAAACAGAAAAGTACAGCGATGCAGCGGCTGAGTATCTCTACCGATGTTGAACTGTTCGCCTATGCGCGTGCATCAGGAATGGTACCTTAGAAAGTTGCAGTTTTATGACAGCGATTTAACTAAAGGCCAAGCGCAGGATTCGTATTGGTTGTATGGGGCTGGTGCGCTAAGTGCTCTAACTTGTTGTTCACGCCTGCTGGCATTAGTTGAGGGTTGTTTAAATTCCCGGTCAAATTAGTTGAGACGAAATACCCATTGGGCGGTGTACTTGCTTGTGCCCGCTTAACCGCTGGTTAATCGACCGTAAGTGATGCGACCCTGACGGAGGTCAGTTGCAACGCGCCTGCATTGATAGCCGTCAAGGCCGCGCGGCTAGTGTCCAAGTCCGCACTGCCGACCGCTGAAGAGATCCAGATCGACGGCAGCGCTATTTTTGTCATGAATGCCCATGGTCTTCGCGGCCTGTGCGGATTATCGTGCAGGCCTGACAATAATTGCTGCGGAACCTGCCCATGAGTGCTGCCCACGATGCTCTGATCCACCGCTTCTACGAGGCGTTTCAGCGCCTTGACGCCGAGGCCATGGCCGCTTGCTACACCGACGATGTGGTCTTCAGCGACCCGGCTTTCGGCGAACTGCGCGGGCGGGATGCCGGTGATATGTGGCGCATGCTTACCACGCGGGCCAAGGATTTTTCCCTGACGTACGACCATGTGCGCAGCGATGACAGCACCGGCAGTGCCCATTGGGTGGCGACGTATTTGTTCAGCGCCACCGGCAATACCGTGGTCAACGATATCGGTGCGCGGTTCGTGTTCCGTGACGGCAAGATCTGTGAACACCACGACCACTTCGACCTGTGGCGTTGGTCGCGCCAGGCGTTGGGCCTCAAGGGCCTGTTGCTGGGTTGGTCGCCCGCGTTGAAGAACGCGGTACGTGCCCAGGCGCTCAAAGGCTTGAAGGCATTTCAGGCCGGGCGTTGATAAGATTGGCGCTCTTCTGGTTTGCCGACTCCGACTTGTGACTGATCCCTCTGAACCCAAACCCTGGTTCGTCTACCTGGTGCGTGCCGCCAACGGCTCGCTGTACTGCGGCATCAGCAATGACCCCGTGCGCCGGTTTGCCTCGCACCAAAGCGGCAAGGGCGCACGGTTCTTTCTGTCCAGCCCCGCCGTGGCCTTGGTGTACACCGAACAATGTGCGAGCAAGGGCGAGGCGCTGCGTCAAGAGCGCTTGATCAAGAAATTGAAGAAGAGTGCCAAGGAGTGCCTGGCCGCGAGTGGCCTCGAGGGCGGCATACACAAAAATAGTTGCGAACCCATGTGAGGTAAACCTGCGCCCCATCCGTGTAGTGCTTGAAACTGCGATCTATTCGCATTAACAGCGTTTTCAACACGGGTTCTCAGAGCATGAAGTCGACGGCGGGCGGTTGGGTAAAACAGTGGCTGGGAGCTTCGGTCTTGGCGGTGTCGGGGCTGGCGTTGCTGCCCTTGAGCGTTGCGCGTGCGCAGGAGCAGCACAGCGCCCAGTTCAATTTTGCCCTGGCAGCCAAACCACTGCCCCAGGCCCTGAGCGAGTTCAGCCGGGTCACCGGCATCAGCGTGATCTATACCGATGAAGCGCCCTACGGTCTAAATGCCCCGGCGGTCAGTGGGCCGATGACGGCGAGCCAGGCGCTGCAACGCCTGCTGAGCCAATCCGGCTTCACGTTCCGCCAGATCGACGCCCGCACCCTGGCGCTGGAGCCGGTGCCAACCGACGGCGCGGTCAACCTCGGCGCTACCACCATCAGCGGCGCCAACCTCACCCAGGACAGCACCAGCTACCAACCGCCGCCGACCAGCTCGGTAATGCGCTCCCATGGGTTGCTGTTGGAAACCCCACAAACCGTCAACGTAGTGCCTGCTCAAGTGCTGCGCGACCAGCAACCGCGAAACCTGGATGACGCGCTGGGCAATATCAGCGGTATCACCCAGACAAACACCCTTGGCAGCACCCAGGATGCGGTGATGTTGCGCGGCTTTGGCGACAACCGTAACGGCTCGATCATGAAGGACGGTATGCCGATGGTGCAGGGCCGTGCCTTGAACGCGACAGCCGAGCGCGTCGAAGTGCTCAAGGGCCCGTCGTCGCTGTTGTATGGCATCCAGGACCCAGGCGGTGTAGTCAATATCGTCAGCAAAAAGCCTGAGCTGGTGCAGTCCACCTCCCTGACCGCACGCGGTTCGACCTTCGGCAGCGGCAAGAACGGCAGCGGCGGCAACCTCGACACCACCGGGCCCCTGGGTGACAGCGGCCTGGCTTATCGCCTGATCGTCGACCATGAAGACGAAGACTACTGGCGCAACTACGGCATCCACCGCGAAACCCTGGTGGCGCCGTCCCTGGCCTGGTATGGCGACACCACCCAAGTGCTGCTGGCCTATGAGCACCGCGAATTTCTCGCCCCGTTCGACCGTGGCACCGCCATCGATCCCAAGACCAACCACCCGTTGAACATCCCCGCCACCCGCCGTCTGGATGAGCCGTTCAACAACATGGAAGGCCGCTCCGATCTGTACCGCCTGACTGTCGATCATGATCTGAACGACGACTGGAAAGCCCACTTCGGCTACAGCTGGAACCGCGAAACCTACGACGCCAGCCAGGTGCGCGTGGTCAAGGTCAACACCAATGGCACCCTGACCCGCAGCATGGACGGTACCCAGGGCGCGTTGACCACCGACCGCTTTGCCACCGCCAGCCTCGAAGGCAAGGTCGATGTTGCAGGTATGCAGCACGATCTGGTGTTCGGCCTGGACGATGAGTACCGCAAGATCTACCGTGCCGACCTGATCCGCCAGGCACCGCGAGGCAGCTTCGATTACAACAACCCGGTGTACGGCAACGAAGTCGCCGGCTCCAAAGTCAGCGCGCCGGACAGCAACCAGACCGACCTGCTGCGCAGCGATTCGCTGTTCTTCCAGGATGCCATCCACCTCAACGATCAATGGATTCTGGTCGGCGGTGCGCGCTACCAGATGTACGACCAATACGCCGGCAAAGGCGTGCCGTTCACCGCCAACACCGACGGCAATGGCCAGAAGTGGGTGCCTCGGGCCGGGTTGGTGTATCGCTACAGTGACGAATTGTCGTTCTACGGCAGCTACACCGAGTCGTTCAAACCCAACTCCACCATCGCGCCACTGGCCAATAAAACCGTGTTGAATGGCAGTTTGCAGCCGGAGGAATCCAAAGCCTGGGAGCTGGGTACCAAGTTCGACCTGCCGGGGCGTATCACCGCCAGCGCAGCACTGTTCACCATCGATAAACGCAACGTGTTGGTGCAGGTAGGCGAGGGCCTGACCTCGGAGTACAGCGTGGCCGGCAAAGTGCGCTCCCGTGGTCTGGAGCTGGATGCCAGCGGCCAGCTGACGGATAAGTGGAGCCTGATCGGCAGCTATGCCTACACCGATGCCGAGGTCACCGAAGACCCCAAGCTCAAAGGCAACCGCCTGCAGAACGTGGCAAAAAGCACCGGCTCGCTGTCAGCGGTGTATGACTTCGGCAGCATCCTGGGCGGTGATCAACTGCGCGTCGGCGCCGGGGCGCGTTATGTCGGCGAGCGGGCAGGGGACGCGGCCAACAGTTTCGAGCTGCCCAGCTACACCGTGGCTGATGTGTTCGCCAGCTACGACACCAAGCTTGAGGGGCAAAAGGTCAAGTTCCAGCTCAACGTGAAAAACCTGTTCGACCGTACCTACTACACGTCCTCGGTGAATACGCAGTTTGTGTCCATGGGCGATGCGCGGCAGGTGTCGGTGTCCAGCACGCTTACCTTCTGATTCATTTATCTGTGGGAGCTGGCTTGCCTGCGATGGCATCGACTGGGTTTGCCTGATACACCGAGTTGTCTGCATAGCAGGCAAGCCAGCTCCTACAGGAAAGCGGTCGCCACATTGATAGCGAGCTGTTAGCGTTGCCGCCATTGCATGCTTATGGAAAACGCTACTGATGTACTTTGGAAAATGGCTACGCACCGGCACCCTGCTGGTCGGTTTGAGTTTTTTACTGGGCGGCTGCGCCAGCGTCTCCCAAACTTCCACTCCGGCAACCCTGGATAAACTGCTGAGCGATCCGGCGCTGCAAGGTGCTACGGTCTCGCTGATGGTACGTGACGCCCGCACGGGCTCCACGCTGTATCAGCACAACCCACGCACCCGGTTGGTGCCCGCGTCCAACCTCAAGCTGTTGACCACGGCGGCGGCCATGGATGTGCTGGGGCCGCAATATCGCTTCGCCACCCAACTGCTGAGCAACGGCATACGCCAGGGCGACCGCCTGACCGGCAACCTGTACCTGCGTGGCCTGGGCGACCCGAGCATTCAGTTTGCCGACTACCAGGCGCTGGCCGCGCAATTGGCCAGCCAGGGCGTGCGCCAGGTGCAGGGTGATCTGGTGTTCGATGACACCTGGTTTGATGCCGAGCGGCTAGGTGTCGACTGGTCCCACGATGACGAAACCACCTACTACGGCGCGCAGATTTCGGCGCTGACCGTGGCGCCCAATGCGGATTTTGATGCGGGCAGCGTGCTGGTTACGGCCAAGGCGCCATTGCTGGCCGGCTCGCCGGTGAGTGTCGATATTTTCCCGCCTACTGATTACCTGCAACTGAGCAACCGTGCCATGAGCGGACCGGGCAACAGCTATGGAATCAATCGCCGTCACGGCACCAACCTGTTGCAACTCAGCGGCGCAGTAGCGCCGGGAAAGCAGAGCCAGCAATTGGTCAGCGTCTGGGAGCCAACGCAACTGGTCGCGAATCTGTTTGAACAAGCCCTGGCGCAGCAGGGCATTACCGTACTGGGGCGTCGGGTGATGGGCGGGGCAAGCCCGGCGGCGGTAACGGTGCTGGCCGAGCACCAATCGGCGCCGTTACAGGCGTTGATCACACCGCTGCTCAAGCTTTCGAACAACAATATGTCTGAAGCCTTGCTCAAGGCCATGGGGCGCAAGACGGCCAATAGCGGCACGGCAGCAGCGGGCGCTGTGGCGGTGGCCGGGTTCCTCAAGCGCCAGGGGCTGGAAACCGCCACATTCAGTCAGGTTGACGGCTCAGGCCTGTCACGGCGCAACCTGGTGTCGTCGCAAACCCTCACCGACCTGCTGCTGGCCGCCAGCAAACAGCCGTGGTTCGACGCCTGGTACAACGCGCTGCCGATTGCCGGCAACACCGACCGCATGACCGGCGGCAGCCTGCGCTATCGCTTGCGCGACACGCAGGCGCAAAACAACCTGCACGCCAAGACCGGCTCCATGGGCGGCGTGTCGTCATTGAGTGGGTACATCACCGATGCCGGCGGGCGCAAGCTGGTGTTCTCGATGCTGACCAACAACTACGTGGTGGCCGGCTCGCAGGTCAAGGCGTTGGAGGATCGCGTGGCCGTGGCGCTGGCGCGCAGCGACGAGTGATTCAGGGCTGATAGCCCATCCGCCAACTCACGGCCCGGGTCGCCGCCAGCAAGTGCTGCGCCGCCGGGCCATCTTCATCGGCATGGAACAGCGAGGTTGGGCCGACCACGGTCATCACCGCCGCGACTTGACCGACCGCATTGAACACCGGCGCCGACAACGCATCCACGCCGGGCATCAGCAGGCCATGTACAAAGTGCAGGCCGCGGCTGCGGATTTGCTCGCACACGCTGGCATAGGCCTGATCGTCCGCCAAGGTGTGAGCGGTGCCGGCTTGAACCTCGCGTTCGCGCAGCTCCACGGTTTCCCGCGACGGCAAGTAGGCGCTGAACACCAGCCCGGTGGACGAACTGAGCAGCGGCAACACCGAGCCCAACTGCGTCACCACGGTGACGGCGCGCACTGCCGGCTCAATCTGCACCACGGTCGCGCCCTGGTTGCCCCACACCGCCAGAAAGCAGGTTTCATTCAACTCATCGCGCAGTTCGGCCAGGGGCATGGCGCCGACTTTCAACACATCCATGCTGCCCAGCGCCGCCAGCCCTACGCGCAACGCTTCGCGGCCCAGGCCGTAATGGTTGGTGGCGCTGTTCTGTTCGGCAAAACCCGAGGCGATCAGCGCCTGCAAATAGCGGTGGACCTTGCTCGCCGGCATCTGCACATGCTCGGCCAGGCGTGACAGCGAGGTGGCCGGGGACAGTTCGGCCAGGGCCTTGAGAATATCGGTGCCGACTTCCGCCGAGCGGACTTTCTGTTTACCGGTGTCGCGAGGCTTTTCCATGGAAGGGCGAGAATCCGAGAGATGAATGGGCGTCTTTATAGCTTGACGGTCGACAGTGATCAAATTACGTTATGCGTAACTGGATTACGATAAAAACAACTTCTGCACAGAGGAAGATCCATGGACCTCGAATACCTGTCGGGTTTCGGCAATGAATTCGCCAGCGAAGCCTTGCCTGGCGCGCTGCCGGTCGGCCAGAACTCGCCGCAAAAAGCCCCCTACGGGCTCTACACCGAACTGTTTTCCGGCACTGCCTTCACCATGGCGCGTAGCGAAGCCCGGCGCACCTGGCTGTACCGCATCCAGCCGTCCGCCAATCACCCGGCGTTCGTCAAACTTGCGCGGCAATTGGCCGGTGGGCCCTTGGGGGCGGTGACGCCCAACCGCCTGCGCTGGAATCCGCTGGATATTCCGAGTGAACCCACGGACTTTATCGATGGGCTGGTCGGCATGGTTGCCAACTCGGGGTCGGAAAAACCTTCGGGCATCAGCATTTATAACTACCGCGCCAATCGTTCCATGGAGCGCGTGTTCTTCAACGCCGACGGCGAGCTGCTGATCGTGCCGGAGCAGGGCCGCTTGCGCATCGCCACCGAACTGGGCGTGCTGGATATCGAGCCGCTGGAAATCGTCGTGCTGCCCCGTGGCCTCAAGTTCCGTATCGAACTGCTGGACGCGCAAGCCCGCGGCTACGTCGCTGAAAACCATGGCGCCCCGCTGCGCCTGCCTGACCTGGGGCCGATTGGCAGCAACGGCCTGGCTAACCCGCGCGATTTCCTCACGCCGGTCGCCCGTTACGAAGACCTCAAGCAACCGACCACGCTGGTACAGAAATTCCTCGGCGAACTGTGGGCCTGCGAGCTGGATCACTCACCACTCAACGTGGTCGCCTGGCACGGTAATAACGTGCCGTACAAATACGACCTGCGTCGCTTCAACACCATTGGCACGGTGAGTTTTGACCATCCGGATCCGTCGATCTTCACCGTGCTGACCTCGCCCACCAGCGTGCACGGCCTGGCCAACCTCGACTTCGTGATCTTCCCGCCGCGCTGGATGGTGGCCGAGAACACCTTCCGGCCGCCGTGGTTCCATCGCAACCTCATGAACGAATACATGGGCCTGATCCAGGGCGCCTACGATGCCAAGGCCGAAGGCTTCCTGCCGGGCGGCGCCTCGCTGCACAGTTGTATGAGCGCCCACGGCCCGGATGGCGAAACTTGCACCAAGGCCATCAATGCGGACCTGGCGCCGCACAAGATCGATAACACCATGGCCTTCATGTTCGAGACCAGCCAAGTGCTGCGTCCGACCCAGTTCGCCCTGGAGTGCCCCCAACTGCAACCTGCTTACGACGCGTGCTGGGCCGCGCTGCCCGCCACCTTCAACCCGAACCGGAGATAACCCATGACTCAACCAACGCAGACCCGCAGCTGGGTGGCCTCGGCCAACGGTCACGCGGATTTCCCCCTGCAAAACCTGCCTCTGGGCGTGTTCAGTATCAACGGCTCGGCCCCGCGCAGTGGCGTGGCGATTGGCGACATGATCCTCGACCTGCACGCCGCGCTGGATGAGTTTGACGGTGACGCCCGGCGCGCCGTCGAAGCCACTGCGGGTGGGCAGTTGAACGCGTTTTTCGAACTGGGCCGTGGGCCTCGCGTTGCCCTGCGCCAGCGCCTGCTGGAACTGCTGGCCGAAGGCAGCAAGCTGCAAACCCGCGAGGCGCAAGTGCTGCACCGTGCCGCCGATTGCCAGATGCACCTGCCGGCCAAAATCAATGACTACACCGACTTCTATGTCGGCATCGAGCACGCGCAGAACGTCGGCAAATTGTTCCGCCCCGATAACCCACTGTTGCCCAACTACAAGTACGTGCCGATTGGTTACCACGGCCGCGCCTCGACCATTCGTCCCTCGGGTACAGAGGTGCGACGCCCTAAGGGCCAGACCTTGCCAGCCGGGCAGTCCGAGCCGACCTTTGGCCCATGCGCGCGCCTGGACTATGAGTTGGAGCTGGGCATCTGGATCGGCCAGGGCAATGCCATGGGCGATGCGATTGCCATTGGTGATGCCGCCGAGCATATCGCCGGTTTCTGCCTGCTCAACGACTGGTCGGCGCGGGATATCCAAGCCTGGGAGTACCAGCCGCTGGGGCCGTTCTTGTCGAAAAGCTTTATCACCAGCATCTCGCCGTGGGTGGTGACTGCCGAAGCCTTGGAGCCTTTCCGCAAAGCCCAGCCGCCGCGCCCTGAAGGTGATCCGCAACCGCTGCCTTACCTGTTGGATAAGCGTGATCAGAACGCGGGCGCCTTTGATATCGAACTGCAAGTGCTGCTCACCACGGCCTCGATGCGTGAGCAAAACCTGCCCGCCCATCGCCTGACCCTGAGCAACACCGAGCATATGTACTGGACCGTGGCGCAAATGGTGGCGCACCACAGCGTCAATGGCTGCCAGTTGCAGGCGGGTGACCTGTTTGGTTCGGGCACGTTGTCTGGCCCGCAGCCGGGGCAGTTCGGCAGCCTGTTGGAAATTACCGAAGGCGGCAAGAAGCCGATTGAATTGGCCTCCGGCGAGGTACGTAAGTTCCTTGAAGACGGCGACGAAATCATTCTGCGTGCCCGTTGCAGCCGCGAGGGCTTTGCCTCCATCGGCTTCGGCGAATGCCGCGGTACCGTGGTCGCGGCGCGCTGAGAGGGCAGGGCCATGGAACTCTATACTTACTACCGTTCTACCGCGTCGTATCGAGTACGTATTGCCCTGGCCCTCAAAGGCCTGGATTTCACCGCGCTGCCGGTCAACCTGCTGGTGCCGGCAGGCGGCGCCAACCGCCAGCCTGAATACCTGGCGATCAACCCCCAAGGGCGCGTGCCGGCATTGCGTACTGATGAAGGGGCGTTGCTGATCCAGTCACAGGCGATCATTGAGTACCTGGAAGAGCGTTATCCACAGGTGCCGATGTTCTCCAGGGAT
Source organism: Pseudomonas sp. PA-1-6B (assembly GCF_021609545.1). NCBI lineage: Bacteria > Pseudomonadati > Pseudomonadota > Gammaproteobacteria > Pseudomonadales > Pseudomonadaceae > Pseudomonas > Pseudomonas sp. PA-1-6B. The sequence continues at coordinate 82,076 of NZ_WJZM01000019.1, read as the reverse complement.
TTGGTCGCCAGGGCTCATGAGCGGGCGGTGGCGTCGATCATCGCCTGTGATATCCACCCGTTGCATAACTCCAGCACCCAGAACTTGCTGCGCAAGTGGGGGCACGATGAAGCGCAATTGCTGGAGTGGATCGGGCACTGGATCAGCCAGGGCCTGGGCGCTGTGGAGCAGTTGATTGGCGACACAGGGTTTTGCTTTGGCGAGCAGCCGGGCTTGGCCGATGCGTTTCTGATCCCGCAGTTGTATGCGGCCGAGCGCTTCAAGGTGCCCTTGGCGGCATACCCACGCATTGGGCGGGTGGCGGCGTTGGCGGCCCAACATCCAGCCTTCGTGCAGGCCCACCCCGCCAATCAACCTGACACCCCCTAGGACCCCTGTGGGAGGGGGAAGCCCCAATGCCGTTCAGTTAAGCGAGCGCAATGCTCACAGCCATGAAGATCAAATGTGGGAGCCGGCTTGCCTGCGAAAGCGTTAGTGCAGTGGCAGATGCGGTGACTGACACACCGCCTTCGCGGGCAAGCCCGCTCCCACAGGGGATTCGCGCTTAACGGACTGGCATTGGGGTAAACCCCTGCCACATTTGATCGCGCCAACCTAATAAAAAATAAAGGTACCTTGCGATGCACAATCAGATTGCCAGCTTTCGTGCGGCACTCGACGCCCGTCCGGTGTCGCGCTACCAATGGTTGATTCTCCTGCTGCTGGCACTGCTACTGGTCACCGATGGCTATGACGCCCAGGTGCTGGGCTATGTAGTGCCGGCACTGGCCCAGGATTGGGGCCTGGAAAAAGCCGCGTTCGGCCCCGTGTTCAGCGCCAACCTGCTGGGCCTCACCCTGGGCTCGCTGCTGGTGACACCGCTGGCGGATCGGTTTGGCGTGCGACGTATTCTGCTGGCGTGCGTGCTGATCTACGCCAGCCTCACGGTATTGATGGTGTTCGCCAATTCCCTGACCACGTTGATGGCGGCGCGGTTTATCTGTGGCATTGGTATGGGTGGCGCGATGCCCAGTGCCATGGCATTGATGTCTGAATATTCGCCGCCGCGGATGCGCACCTTGATGGTGACCCTGGCGGCCTGCGGCTTCTCGTTCGGCGGCGCGGCAGGCGGCTTTGTGGCGGCCGGGTTTATCGATGGGTTTGGTTGGCAGGCGGTGTTCCTGGCGGGTGGTGTGACGCCGCTGCTGCTGTTCCCGTTCCTGGTGTGGCTGTTGCCCGAATCCTTGCCACGCCTGTTGCGCGATGCGCCGCCGTATCTGCGTTTGCGCAAAGTCACGGCGCGGATGCTGCCCGATTGGCAACCGCCACCGGCGACCGAAGCTGAAAACTTGCAGGAGCAAGGCAGCAAACTGACGGTGGTGGAGCTGTTTCGCAACGGCTATGCGCGCCCGACGCTGCTGATCTGGGCGACTTTCTTTGTCAGCCTGATCCTGCTGTATTTCATGATCAGTTGGTTGCCGTCGCTATTGCTCGAAAGCGGCCTGGCGTTGAACGAAGCCAACCTGGTCACCTCCATGTTCCTGTTCGCCGGCACCTTGGGCGCCATCCTCATGGCCTGGTTTGCCGACCGTCTGAAAAGCAAAGTGCGGTTACTGTCCGGCGTGCTGGCGGCGGCAGCGCTGTGCACCATCCTGCTGGGCTTGAACCACGACAACCCACGCTACCTGGTGGCTTGCGTGTTTGCAGCAGGGTTCTGCATCATCGGCGGGCAACTGACCCTCAATGCCTTCGCGAGTAACTTTTACCCGGCGCAGGTGCGCGCCACCGGCACGGGGTGGGCGTTGGGTGTGGGGCGGTTCGGGTCAATTCTGGGGCCGCTGTTTGGCAGCCTGTTGTTGGCGATGCATATACCGGTCGAGCAGATTTTCTTCTTTTGCGCGATTCCGGCGGTGATTGCGGCGCTGCTGATTATTCAAGTGCGGGCGCCTACAGGGGGCTCAGTGCATCACTGAGTTGGGCGGCAGGTGCCCTAGCCGCTCGGTCAGGCGCAGGCGCTGGATCGGGTCGTCGCTGAGCAGCAGGGCGTGTTCCAGGTCGAAGCGTTCGGCGCTGGGGCAGTCCAGGCGTTGATACAGGCTGGCCCGCGCCAGGTAGTCGGAGGCGCTGGCGTTGCCCAGTTCCAGTACGCGCTCGGCGTCCACCAGGGCGGCCAGTGGCTCGTCGTTGGCAAGGTAGAGTTGGCGCAGGTTGCGCGACAGCCGTTGCAGGATGGCCCGTGGCTCGGCGGTCAGCAGGTGATCGGCCTGCAATTTCAGCTGCGCCCCGTACTGGCGCGCCAGCAACTCGCGACAGTCGTTGGGGTACAGGCGCCGGCCGCCGCAAGGGTCCAACAGGTGATCGGCTCCCGGTACCCGCAGCAGGAAATGCCCGGGGAAGTTCACGCCGACCAGGGGGATATCCAGGCGCCGTGCCATCTCCAGTGCGATCAGGCCCATGGCCAAGGGTTGCCCGCGTTTGCGTTGCAGCACTTTGTCCAGCAGCGCCGCGGCGGGGCGCAACGGCGTGTGGTCATCCTGGGCAAACCCCAGGTCATTCATGCGCCGCAGCAGCGGCTGGCCGAGTTCATCCGCCGGTAGCAGGGGCATGCCCAGGCTGACCTGTTGTAGTAGCACGCCAAGGTCGTGCAGGATCAACGCCGGCTGCACGCTGGCGTCATGCTCGGCAGCAATCCACAGCGCGGCTTCAAACAGCGCGGGGGGTGAACGGTCCAGGCAGGCGAAAAAGGCGGTGCGGGGATTCATCGAGTTCTCCGGCGTATGCCTCCGTTTTAGCCTTGCTACGAATTTTCGTCCAGCATCTTGAGAGATAATCCCACGCGCTTATGTCGTAGATCCCACGAAAACGCGCGGCTTATTCCCGCGCAATCCAACAGTTTTCTGCCGCAAGCCTATACTTGGCCCACTACCAGAAGTGATTCGGGAGCCCATTGATGTTTGCGCTCATGCACAGCACCCGCCTTGAATCGCTGCACCTGAGCGTTGATCCGGTGACCGGCTTGAAGGCGATCATCGCCATCCACAACAGTCGCCTGGGCCCAGCGTTGGGTGGCTGTCGTTACCTGGCTTACCCTAACGACGAAACCGCCGTGGCCGATGCCGCGCGCCTGGCGCAAGGCATGAGCTACAAAGCCGCGCTGGCCGGGCTGTCGGTGGGCGGCGGCACGGCGGTGATCATCCGCCCCGTGCACGTGGAAAGCCGTGCGGCGCTGTTCGAGGCGTTTGGCCGTTGTGTGGAAAAACTCGACGGCCGCTTCATCACCTCGATCGACAGCGGTACCTCGGTCGCCGACATGGACTGCATCGCCCAGAACACCCGCTTTGTCACCAGCACCACCGCCGCCGGCGACCCTGCGCCCCATGCCGCCATGGGGGTGTTCGCCGGTATCCGCACCACCGCCATGGCGCGCCTGGGCAGCGACAACCTCGAGGGCCTGCGCGTGGCGGTGCAGGGCCTTGGCAACGTCGGTTATGCCCTGGCCGAACAACTACACGCCGCCGGTGCTGAGCTGCTGGTCAGCGACATCGACCACGGTAAGGTGCAACTGGCCATGGAGCAACTGGGTGCCCACCCGATTGCCAACGACGCCTTGCTCAGCACGCCCTGCGACATCCTCGCACCGTGCGGCGTCGGCGCCGTATTCAACCGTAACAGCGTCGGCCAGTTGCGTTGCGCCGCCGTGGCGGGTTCGGCCAGCGCACAACTGACCAACCTGGACATCGCCGACCAATTGGAAGGCCGCGGCATCCTCTACGCACCGGACTATGTGATCAACTCTGGCGGGCTGATCTACGTCGCCCTCAAACACGCCGGCACCGACCTGCCAGGCATCACCGCGCATCTGTCGAACATCGGCAGCCGCCTGACCGAAATCTTCGCCCACGCCCAAGCCGAAAAACGCTCCCCCGCACGGGTGGCCGATGAGCTGGCCGAACGCCTGCTGTACAAATAGGCCAGGCATTAAAAAGGCCCTGAATCCATGATTCAGGGCCTATTCAATTCGGGCTTTACTCCGCCGTCGGGTTCAACAACTCGGACAGCGCGTCCGGTTGGCTCTTGAACGCCTTGGCAAATACATCGCGGTTCTTCGCCATGTAGATCCCGGCCTCCTCCACCTGCTGCTCGCTCAACGACGGCACGGCTTTTTGCAACACCTCTGCCAGCAACTCAGCGAGTTCAAGCATCTTGTCATGACGGTCAGCTTCGGCTTTATCCATGAACAAACGCTCCAGATCTCGGCTGCTGCGGTATACCACTTCGACGGCCATTCACCACCTCACATGCCTTCACGATAGTTGTCTTTTGCGACTACTGTATTTATATACAGCGAAAAGGATAAGCCAAACGTCGGGGTTTGGGTAGTAGGTTTTTAATGTAGTTGGGAAATGGGGGTTTGCTACAGCGCAAACGCTCACTCTGGTAAGGGCTCGGATTTCTGTGCCTCATGCCACCGAGCCATCATCTCATGGCAGTGCTGGCCTTTTTTCTGCATGCAGAACAACCGTCACGTCCACCCCGCATTATCCGGTCGATCCGACCTAAGGAAGCATCATCGTGAAAATCAATTGGGCCGAAAGGCTGCGTCAGCAAGTACACGGGCTGGCCGAGTCGCTGGGTAATCTGTTTGTCGAGTCGTTCCATTACCTGGCGCTGTTCGCCATTGGTGCGGTGACCGCCTGGGCAGCGGTGATGGAGTTCCTGGGGATGCTGGAGAACGGGCACATCAAGATCGATGACATCTTGCTGCTGTTCATCTACCTGGAATTGGGTGCCATGGTCGGGATTTACTTCAAGACCAACCACATGCCGGTGCGCTTCCTGATCTACGTGGCGATCACTGCACTCACGCGTTTGCTGATCTCCAACGTGTCCCATCACAACCCGCCGGACCTGGGCATCATCTACCTGTGCGGCGGCATTTTGCTGTTGGCGTTTGCGATCCTGGTGGTGCGCTACGCGTCGTCGGCGTTCCCTTCGGTGAAGGTCGAAAGCCCGCGTCGCAAGGGCGAGGCGAGCCTGGAGACCGAGAAGGGCGAGCTTTAAAGCCCGACGCTGAAGGGTAGGGTACGGGCGGGCGGTCGCTGCAGGAGTTTGTGGCTGTCGCCGTCCGTCATCAGTTCCAGAATTTCCACGGCGCTATGGCCCTGCTCGATGGCGATGCCGAACTGGATGCTTTGCACCAGGCGCCTGAGGCGCTGCGGGTCGTTGCGCTGTTCGGCGCTGATCATGCGCTTGGCCACCACGCCGGTCTCGTCAGAGAGGGTGAGCATGATGCTGCCGTCCAGCCGTTGGATGCTCAGGTTGACGCGGTATTGGGGGCTGAACGTGTCGGTGATGATCTGAAAAGGATTGTCCATGGTGCGTTACCGCCTGATAAGAACATGCAGTCATTGACGGCCGGTGTCGGTATTAGTTCGCATTGCCTGACCACTGGCCAAATTCCGTTTTCCTCAAAAGTTCTACAGCAAGGGCCGTGCCGTACAGCGATTTACCCGGCACAGAAATCCAAATGTGGGAGCGGGCTTGCCCGCGATTGCGGTGTATCAGCCAATCAATAGTTGGCTGAATGATCGCTATCGCGGGCAAGCCCGCTCCCACATTGGATGTATGTCGTGAGCTAATTCAGGGCATTACGGAAAAAACGATCGCAGACAGCGCAATCAGGCCGATGACCACTACAAACACATTCGATACCTGACCTGAATACTGGCGCAAAGATGGCACTCGGCGGATGGCGTACATCGGCATCAGGAACAGCAGGCACGCGATGATCGGCCCGCCCATGGTTTCGATCATGCCCAGGATGCTCGGGTTGAAGGTGGCCACGGCCCAGCAGGTCAGCACCATGAACAACGCGGTGCAGCGTTCCAGCCATTTGGACGACATCGAACGGTTGCGCCCACGCAGGGATTTGACGATCAGCCCCTGGAAGCCTTCGCTGGCACCAATGTAGTGACCCAGGAAGGACTTGGTAATCGCCACCAGCGCGATCAACGGTGCGGCGTAGGCAATCACCGGCGTCTGGAAGTGGTTGGCCAGGTACGACAGGATCGAGATGTTCTGCGCCTTGGCAGCGGCCAGGTCAGCCGGTGACAGCGCCAGCACGCAGCTAAAGCAGAAGAACATCACGGTCAGTACCATCATGCCGTGGGCGGTGGCCAGGATGCCGCTGCTTTTGCGCTCGGCCTGGGCGCCGTAGACGCGCTTCTGGTCTACGGCAAAGGCGGAGATGATCGGCGAATGGTTGAACGAGAACACCATCACCGGGATCGCCAGCCACAGCGTTTTGAAGAACAGCGGCAGCGGCATGCCTTCGCTGGCCGAGGCGAAGAACGCTCCGTTCCAGTTGGGAATCAGGCTGAATGCCAGCAGCAGCAAGGCGGCAACGAAGGGGTACACCAGCACGCTCATGGCCTTGACGATCACGCCCTGGCCACACCGCACGATGGCCATCAGGCCGAGGATCAGCACCAGCGACAGAATCGCCCGTGGCGGCGGCGCCATGTGCAATTGGTGCTCCATGAAACTGCCCAGAGTGTTGGTCAGTGCGACGCTGTACACCAGCAGGATCGGGAAAATCGCAAAGAAGTACAGCAGTGTGATCAACTTGCCCGCGCCGACACCAAAGTGTTCCTCGACCACTTCGGTGATGTCGCCGGATTTGCCCGACAGTACAAAGCGCGTCAGCCCACGGTGGGCGAAGAAGGTCATCGGAAAGGCCAGCAACGCCAGCACGATCAGCGGCCAGAAACCACCGACGCCGGCATTGATCGGCAGGAACAGGGTGCCCGCGCCGATGGCGGTGCCGTAGAGGCCGAGCATCCAGGTGGTGTCGTGTTTGGTCCAGCCGGTGGTTACTGTGTGTTCTCTGACATCGGGATTTTCGGCAGCAGGTGTACGTACATCAGTGATCGGTATTGCCTCGTTATTATTTTTGCGCGGGCTCACGTTGGGGCGGGTAGCAGTGCTCCGATCAGCACTCCACCCAGCTGACCGCCAGGCCGCCCCGTGAAGTTTCTTTGTATTTGTCATGCATATCGGCGCCGGTATCGCGCATGGTGCGGATCACCCGGTCGAGGGAAATGAAGTGCTTGCCGTCACCGCGCAGGGCCATCTGCGTGGCGTTGATCGCCTTGACCGCCGCAATGGCATTGCGCTCGATGCACGGCACCTGCACCAGGCCACCGACCGGGTCGCAGGTCAGGCCGAGGTTGTGTTCCAGGCCAATTTCGGCGGCGTTTTCCAGTTGCTCCGGGGTGGCACCGAGGATATCGGCCAGGCCTGCGGCGGCCATGGCACAGGCCGAGCCCACTTCGCCCTGGCAGCCGACTTCGGCGCCGGAGATGGAGGCGTTTTTCTTGCAAAGGATGCCGACGGCGGCGGCGGCCAGGAAGAAATTGACTACGTCGTCGTCAGACGCGTCGGCGTTGAATTTCATGTAGTAATGCAGCACTGCTGGGATAATTCCGGCCGCGCCATTGGTCGGGGCGGTGACCATGCGCCCGCCAGCGGCGTTTTCTTCGTTGACGGCGAGGGCGAACAGGTTGACCCATTCCATCGCCGACAAGGTCGAGGTGATCACATTGGGCTTACCGATTTCCAACAGGTTGCGATGCAACTTCGCGGCGCGACGGGGCACATCCAGGCCACCGGGCAGGATGCCTTCATCGCGCAGGCCCTGTTCCACGCACTCGCGCATCACCGACCAGATATGCAGCAGGCCGCTGCGGATCTCTTCATCGCTGCGCCACGCCCGTTCGTTGGCCATCATCAGTTCGGATACCCGCAGGCCGTGCTTGTTGCACAAGGCCAGCAGTTCTACGGCACTGGAAAAGTCGTAGGGCAATTGCACGTCGCTGGTCGGCGCAATGCCTGATGCAGCTTCGGCGGCTTCGATGATGAAACCACCGCCCACCGAGTAATAGGTTTGTTCGCTCAGCAGGCCGCTGTCGCCATAGGCGTGCAAGGACATGGCGTTGGGGTGGTACGGCAGGCTTTCGTCCAGCAGCAGCAAGTCGGTGTGCCAGTTGAAAGCAATTGCCTGAGAGCCCGCCAGCAGCAATTGGCCGGACTCGCGCAGTTGCTGGATACGCGCATTGATCGAGGTGGGGTCGACGCGGTCTGGCCATTCGCCCATCAAGCCCATGACACAGGCGCGGTCGGTGGCATGGCCGACGCCGGTAGCGGACAGCGAGCCATACAGGCGCACTTCGACGCGCCGGGTTTGGCTGAGCAAATGCAGGTCGGTCAGGGCTTGGGCGAATGTCGCGGCAGCGCGCATCGGGCCAACGGTGTGGGAACTGGAAGGGCCGATGCCCACCTTGAATAGATCGAAAACACTGATAGCCATGCTAAAGCCTTACAAGCAATGGAGTAGAAATCGCTGCCATGTTTTGTAGAGCAGGCGGAATTGGCGCGATACTGAGCCTCTGGATCGGTACTGACCAACGAATTATCCTAAGACACCCTTTAGCAGGACTAAACGCTATGACTCGCCCCCTCCATGGCCAGACCTATGTCTGGCTGCATGTGTTTTCCTGCGCTGCGCGGCATCTATCGTTCACCCGCTGCGCCGAGGAACTGCACATCACGCCGGGAGCGGTGAGCCAACAAATTCGCCAGTTAGAAGAGCGCCTGGGCTTTCGACTGTTTCATCGGCGTGCGCGAGGCGTTGAACTCAGCGCCGAGGGGCAGCGCCTGGCGGCCGTGGTGGGTGAGGCTTATGGCAGCATTGATGCCGAACTGCAGCGCCTGGACGCCGGGATGATCAGCGGCACCTTGCGCCTGCGTTCGATCCCCTCGTTTCTGGGCAAGTGGCTGACCCCGCGTCTGCCACGTTTTCAGCAGCGTTTTCCGGACATTCAACTGCGCATGGTCGCCGAAGACAGCAGCATCGCCCTGCATGAAGGCGACTTTGACCTGGCCATCGACCTGAACGACGGCAGCTACCCTGGCTTGTTATCCACAGCCCTGTTGGATGAACAGATATTCCCGGTGTGCGCCCCCAGCCTGTTGCGTGGCCGCCCACCCTTGCATGGCCCGGCGGACCTGGCCCATTTCCCGCTGCTGCACGACATCACGGCCTGGCGTGGGAGTTATGAATATGCCGAATGGGAGTTTTACCTCAATGCCATCGGCTACCACGGTGCCGACGTACGGCGCGGGCACACCTTCAACCGCAATCACCTGACCATCGAAGCCGCCATCGCCGGCATGGGCGTGGCGATTGCGCGGCGCACCTTGCTGAACGATGAGCTGGAGCGCGGCACCTTGATCGTGCCGTTCGGCCTGGCCGTGCCCAACCATAAACGCTACGTGCTGCTGTATGCGCCGGGCGCGTTGAACCATCCGGGCGTGCGTGCGGTGCATGACTGGCTGGTGGAGGAAGCGGGGATTTTTCGCAGCTTGCACCCGTTGGGAGAGGGGCAGTTGTGAGGAAAACAGAACGTAAGAAGTTGTAACTAACTCCCCACCCTACCAGCGTTTTTGCTCGTCGTCAGGGTTAATTTGTAATGTGGGATTTATCTTTTCAAAGGGGTTGAAATGTTTCAGCAGGTGCTCAATTGTGTAATCAAGAGGTCATGGTTTCACCACCCCGGTGTTGCAGTTTGTGACCTCTGGCGAGCTAGCTGAAATAAGGGAAGAACTATGCAAATCCAAGTCAATAGCGATAACCATATTGAAAGCAGCATCCGACTGGAGGAGTGGGTACGTACTACCATTGAGAGCACGCTCGAACGCTACGAAGAAGACCTGACCCGTGTAGAGGTCTACCTGCGAGACGAGAACGGCGACAAGCCCGGCCCTCACGATTTGAGTTGCCGTCTGGAAGCACGGCCAAAGGGCCATCAACCAGTTTCCGTGTGCCATAAAGCCGATACGCTGGAGCAAGCGATCGATGGCGCCGCAGTCAAGCTCGACCACGCACTGGAACATTTGTTTGGCAAACTGCAAGGCAAGCCGCGCGCTGCCGGTAAAAACCAGCCAATCAACAAAGTGAACGAAGACGCTTTGGAAGAGGAATTCCTGGAAAACGAAAACGCTGCCATTAACGGCTGATTTTTTCCATTCCCCCAATGAAAACGGGCCTGCATATGCAGGCCCGTTTTTCGTTCAGCGCTCGCGCCGGAAGAAATGCCGGCTCAGCATCGCCAGCCCGCAGGCGCCCAACCCCGCAAACAGCATGGCCCAGCCGGCGCCGCTGCGCAGTGCTGTTTGCGCATCTTGAACGGTCAGCCCCGGCGCATCCAGCTTGCCGGCGGCAATATGCTGGCTGAGGCTTGCCCACTCCATTGCCGTGCTGTCAGGCAGCACATGGGCCAGGTTGTGGCTGATCCCCAACAACAACACAAGGCCCATCAGCGCGATATTGAGCGCCAGGGTGATCAGCCGTGCGCTGAAGTCGATGCCCGAGGCCATGCCTGCACGGTCATTCGAGACGGCGCCGGTGGTGGTGTTGGTGGTCGGCGAATTGGTCAACGCCAGTCCGATACCGGCGATCACGCAACTGAACAGCACCAGCGCCGTGCTGGGTTGTCCGGCGTAATTAACGGCGGCCATTCCCATGAACCCTGCGCCCATTACCCCCAGGCCCAGGGGAATGATGCGTTCGGCGCCAAAGCGTAGGGCCAGGCGTTCGGCCAGCGGCGGTACCAGCAAAGTCGGCAAGGTGTAGGCGAGCAAGGCGGCGCCTGTGGTCAGCGTGTCGTAACCCAGGCCCGCCTGGAAGTACAACGGCAGGTAAATCATGAACGGCCAGAAGCTGAAGTTCATGCCGATTGAGCCCATCAACGCGCCATTGAAACGTTGGATGCGGAACACCGAGAAGTCGAACATCGGATGGGCGCTGCGCCGCTCAATCAAGATAAACAGCAGCAGCCCGAAGACCGCCAGGCCGGCCCAGCCGAGCATCGCCGGGGCGCCAAAGCCGATTTCGCTGCCCTGGGTGATGAAATAAACCAGCGAAAACACCGTGAGTGTCATGGTCAGCATGCCGGCGATGTCGAGGCGATGGTTGGCCGGGTCGCGGGACTCCTGCACGCTGATATGCAACAACGCCAAGGTGAACAGGGTCAGCGGTACGTGCACCAGGAACACCCAGCGCCAGTCCGCCACGGCCAGGATCAAGGCTCCCACCATCGGTCCGAAACCCAGGCCCACGCCAGCGATCACGCCCCATATCGCAAAGGCCCGCGCACGCGCCGCCGGTTCGCGGAACTGATGGGACAAGATCGCAAATTGGCAAATCATCATGGCCCCGGCGCCAATGCCCTGGACGAAACGCGCCGCGATCAGCGTCGACGCATCGTTGGCCAAGCCACAGGCCAGCGAGGCCAGGGCGAATACCCACAGGCACACCACCAGCACACGCCGACGACCGAAGCGATCCGCCAAGGTCCCCGCCGCCATCAGCACGCTGGTGCAGGCCAGCGTGTAGGCATTCATGATCCATTGGGCGTCTTGAAAACCCGTGCCCAGTTCCTGTTCCAGCGTCGGCAGGATGACCGGCACGCTGGAGATTTCCAGGCCGAACATCAGGGCCACCAGGCAGACGGCGGTGAGGGCCAGGCCGTTCCTGGCGGTGCGCGGGGGAGTGAGGGCCGAGAGTGCGGCGGCGCGGGGCATACGAGATTCCTTTCGAAAGCGGGAGGGGCTATTCTCTCGGGAATCAGGTTCTTTATTGGCGATAGTTTTTCCTTGAACAAGGGAATATAGGGCGACAATTAAGCATGGTTACCCCACGTTTTGATGGTGTCGAACTCTTTCTGCAGATTGTTGAAAGCGGCAACCTCACCGAAGCCGCCGAACGCCTGAACCTCACGCGTTCTGCGGTAGGCAAGGGCCTGGCGCGCCTGGAGGCACGCCTGGGTACTTGCCTGTTACAGCGTTCCACCCGGCGCCAGCGGTTGACCGAGGACGGGCAGGCGTACTACGAGCATTGCCTGCGCGCATTGGCAGAGCTGGAGGCCGCCGAGTCCGTGCTGGAAAGCGGCCGCCAGCAACCTCGTGGGCGTTTGAGAGTGAGCGTGCCCCTGGCGTTTGGGCATCACTATGCCGCGCCAGCGTTGTGGGCCTTGCTGGATCGTTATCCGGAACTGGAAATCGACCTTTGTTTTTCCGACCGCATGATCGACTTGGTGCAGGAGGGCTTCGATATGGCCGTGCGCATCGGCCCGTTGCCCGACACCGACCGCCTGAGTGCACGGCGCCTGGGTCAGCAGGTCATGGGGCTGGCAGCGTCGCCTGCGTATTTGCAGCGCAAGGGTGCTATTGGCAGTATCGAAGACCTGGCCGCTCATCGTGGCATTGCCTACCGCAGCAACACCGCGCAGCGCTCGCGCCTGGCTTCGCCGTTGATCGTGGACGACCTCCAGGCGGTAGCCGATGCCGCCATCGCGGGCGTAGGCCTGGCCTGGTTGCCGAGTTGGTTGATTGCCCACTATGCGCTGCGCGGTCAGTTGCAGGCCGTGCTGCCCAGCTACCGTGAGCAACCTGCGCCGATCCATGTGATCTGGCCGACGGCGGCGCATATGCCGGCCAAGACGCGGTGTGCCATTGACGCGTTAGTGGCGGCCACCCCCAGTTGCCTGGCGGGTAGTTAGCCCCATTCAATCCTAAACACACCGAGAATCAACTGTGGGAGGGGGCAAGCCCCCTCCCACAGTTGGATGTGTTGCAGTCTGCAGATTGCAGTCAGAACGCGATAGAAGTCTGCACATACACCGTACGCGGCTCACCCACGTACTTGCCCTTGTTGTTGTCGTCGAACGAGCGGGTGTAGTACTGCTTGTTGAAGATGTTCTTCACCCCCACCGCCACATTCAAATCCGACAACTGCGGGCCGAAGTCATAGGCTGCGCGGCTGCTGAAAAGCATGTAGCCGGGGATGCGCCCATTGGCACCGTCGGCGCTTTCGGCCTGGGTGTTGGCGTTGTCGGCGAACTGGCTGCTCTGGTAGCTGCTGTCCACATTCAGCTTCCAAGGGCCTTCGGTGTAACCCACGCCGAGGGTGCCTTTGTGCTTGGAGGAGAAGGGCACGCGGTTGCCTTTGTTCGGGCCGTCTTCGCGAATGGTCGCATCCACATAGGCGTAGGTGGCGTAGACATCAAACCCCGCCAGCGCCGGGCTCAGGCCGTCGAGGGCGTAGTTGATGCTCGACTCGATGCCCTGGTGACGCGTTTCACCGCGTGCGATCACGGTGTCGTTGGTCTGGTTGCTGTCGTACTGGTTGTCGAAATTGATCAGGAACGCACCGATTTCCGCGCGCAGATTGCCGTTGTCATAGCGCGTGCCGAGTTCCCAGGTGCGGGCTTTTTCCGGTTTCACTTCGCCACTGTTCACACGGTTGGGCATCTGGCTGTACTGCACGCTGCCGAACGAGCCTTCGGTGTTGGCATAAAGGTTCCAGTCGTCGGTGAGGTGGTAGAGCACGTTCAACGCTGGCAGTGCGGTGTTGTAGTCGCCCTTGTATTTGACGTTGCTCAGGTTGTTGGTCTGCTGGGACTCGATCATCTCGTAGCGAATGCCTGGGGTGATGGTCCACTTGCCGATGTCGATGCGGTCGTCGATGAAGAACGCATTGGCTTCGGTGCCGCCGCGCGTGTCGCGGTCGTTGCGGCTGTTGGTGGTGGGGATTTGCTGGTTGGCGGCAATCGGCGTGCGGTAGCGCAGTTCGTGGCCGGCTTCATTGATGTAGCGGTAGCCCACACCCACTTCATGGCTGGTGGGGCCGAGGTCGAAGCCCTGGGCGAAGCGCGTTTCCAGGCCACGTACCCAATATTCCCGTGGCGACAGCGACAGGAAGCTGCCTTGGTCCAGGTAGCCGCTGCGCAGGGTCTTGGTGAAGAAACTGTTGACCGTGAATTCGCGGCGGTCCTGCTCGTAGCGATAGCCCACATTGAACATCGTGCGGCGGCCCCAGAACTTGTCATACGGGCGGGTGGACTGGTACGGATCAGCCTTGTAGTCCTTGACGTTCAAACCGCCCGGCATGTCGGCCTGGCCTTCGTAGTACTGCGCCATGGCGTTGAAGCTATTGGCGTCGTCCAACTGGTATTTGCCCTTGAGGATCAGGTCGTCGATGCGCGTGTTGCTGTTTTCGCGCCAGTCGCCGCCGCGGGTGCCGGAGTACAGCAGCGCGCCACCCAACCCATTGTCGGCGGTGCCGCCAGCCAGCAAGTTGCCGGTGGTCTTGAAGCCGTCGTGGCTGGAGGAGGGGCTGGTCTCGGTCTGCAAACCACCCTTGACCGTCGGCGCATCCGGGATGGCACGGGTGACGAAGTTGACAATGCCGCCCACGTTTTGCGGGCCATAGCGCACCGCACCGCCGCCACGTACTACATCCACCGCGTCCATATTGCCCATGCTGATCGGCGCGAAGGAGAGTTGCGGCTGGCCGTAAGGCGCGAAGGGCACCGGGATGCCATCCATCAGCACCGTAGAGCGCGACGCCAGGCGCGGGTTGAGCCCGCGAATGCCGAAGTTCAGCGCCATGTCGTGGCTACCGGTGCCGTTGTTGTCCGGGGCGTTGACGCCAGGGATGCGGTTGAGCACATCGCGGGCCTGGGTGGCGCCCTGGCGTTCGAATTCTTCGCGGCGGATCACATCACGGGCGCCGGGGTGCTCGAACACATTGGTTTGCGCCGCGTCACCGAGCCAGTCGCCGACCACGTTGGATGTCTGCAACTCCAGGGTGGCGGGGGCGCCGGCCGGTTGCAGGCTGTAGGCGTTATCACCCTCGGCGCGGGCTTGCAGGCCGGTGCCTTCCAGCAGTTTTTGCAAGCCCTCGGCAGCGCTGTAATTGCCCGACAGCCCCGGGCTTTGCATACCGACTGTCACTGCGGAGCCGAAGGACACCAGTACGCCGGCTTCACGACCGAATTGATTCAGAGCCGCTTCCAGGGTGGTCGGTGCAATGTGGTACGCCTTGGCGTCGGCTGCCATCACCGCCGGCAGTGCGGTCAGGCTGAGGCTGGCGCCGAGCAGGAGTTGGCGCAGTGTACGGGCGAGAAGCGTCGGGTGCTGGGGCATGAAGGGCGGTCCTGAGAAGGAAGGATCAAGGTGGCTTTCCTTCTCTGTCACGCCAGGTGCGGAAAACGGCTCACACAAAAGTAAAATAAATTCAGACCCGTGCCTGCACGGTCACCCAATAACGGGTAAAGCGCCGCACTTTCACCGGCAGGCTGATCTCCAGCAGGTCGAGGATGCGTTCGCTGTCATCCAGTGGGTAACTGCCGGACAGCAGCAGGTTGGCGACTTGTGGATCGCAATGGAGCTGGCCGCGACGGTAGCGTCCCAATTCATTGAGGAAGTCTTCCAGGCGCATGTGTGCGGCCACCAGCATGCCGTCGGCCCAGGCGCCGCTGTTGGCGTCGGTAGGGCGCGGGGTGTCCCAGCCTTTGCGGGTGAAATTGACCTGGTGCGCGGCGTCGACGCTCAGCGGCAGGCCGTTGTAGCGGTTGGGCATCACCTCGACCTGGCCGGCCAGTACCGCCAGTTGGGTGTGGTCGTTGAACTGGCGCACAGTCAAGCGCGCTGCCTGGCTGCTGAGCAGGCCCTGGCCGGTCAGCACGTGCAACGGCGTCTGGCCTGCACGGGCGGTGAGCAGGATTTCACCTTCAAGCAGGCGCACCAGGCGCTGTTGGCCGTCGAAATGCACATCCACCGCGCTGCCGGTGTTGAGCTGCAACTGGCTGCCGTCGGCCAGCTGTACTGTGCGGCGCTGGCCCACCGGGCTGCGATAGTCAGCCGTCAGCGGCGGCAGAATATGTTGCTGGCGCAGGCTCCAGGCGGCGGCCGAACCGGCACCCAGAATCAACAGCAATTTAAGCGCCTGACGCCGGCTGCTGGAGGTGGGCGCGTTCAACGCCGCGTGGGCCAGGGGCGAGGGCACGCCGCGCAGGCGTTGGTTGACGCGCTGGATCTGCTCCCACGCGCGTTGGTGTTCGCTGTGGGCATTCAACCATTGCTGCCAGGCCGCCTGCTGGCGTGGGTTGAGCGCGCCTTGCTGCATTTCCAGCAACCAGTGCACGGCTTGTTCGGCGACTTGGCTGGAGACGTTCATAGGGCGAAGTAGCAGCGCATGGCCGCTTTGGTCAGGTGGCGTTTGACCGTGGCGATGGAGATGCCCAGTTGCGCGCCGATTTGCGCGTAGGTCAGGCCGTCGAGTTGGGCCAGCAGGAAGGCGCGTTTGACCTGCTTGGGCAAGCCGTCGAGCAGTTGGTCCAGTTCCAGCAGGGTCTGCAGGATGATTGCGCGGTCTTCTTCCGACGGTACCACGTGTTCGGGCATCTGCGCCAAGGCCTCGAGGTAGGCGCGCTCCAGGTCCTGGCGGCGGTAGAAGTTGAACAGCACACGCTTGGCCACGGTGGTGAGGAAGGCGCGCGGCTCGATCAGCGTTGGCGCTTCCCGGGCACTGAGCACGCGGATAAAGGTGTCCTGAGCCAGGTCGGCGGCGTTTTCCGGGCAGCCGAGCTTGCGTCGCAACCAGCCGGTGAGCCAGTGGTGATGGTCGTTGTACAACACTTCGACGGGGTTGGACGGCTGCAACGCGATCACTCCACAAGCATTCGACATGCTTTAGAGAACAAGAATTGTTCGCATTGTAGGGTGCATAACAAGGTTCGGCAATCGGCCAAGGCAGGTGATTCATCCGTTCTCTTTTGCTTATGAGAATATTTATCATTAATATTGCGCGCTGATGAACCAGGCGCCTGCCGCATGAAAAGCAAAACCTCATTGCCCGTGTCCTACCGCCTCGCCGTCACCTCGCGCGTGCTGGCGGCGGTGATTGGCGGTTACCTGATGGCTTCCCTGGCCGCCATTTGCCTGGCGCTCTGGCTGCCCACCTCCCGTGCCGATGCGGTGGTCACCGGCATGATGAGTTCCTTTGTGTTCTACCTGCTGGCGGTGCTCTGGTGTTTTGCCTGCCGCACGGCGTGGCGCGCCTGGGCAGGGGTGATGGTGCCGAGCGCACTCTTGGCCACCCTGGCCGGCATCGGTTTTTGGATGGCTCGCACATGAAAGAGGGCTTTCGCCAGGCCATGGCCTGGCTGCACACCTGGGCAGGCTTGATCTTCGGCTGGCTGCTGTTCGCGATTTTCCTGACCGGCACCCTGGCTTATTTCAAAGATGAAATAACCCACTGGATGCAGCCCGAAGTGCAGGCCCATCCCCTGGACGATGGGCGCAGCCTCGCCGTCGCGCAAAACTATCTGCAACAGCAGGCGCCTGCCGCCGCACGCTGGTTCATTACCTTGCCGAACCGCCGCGACCCCGGCTTGTCGGTGATGTGGCAAGACAAGGTCGAGCCCGGCAAGCGCGGCACTTTCATCCAGAAAGTCCTCGACCCGGTCACCGGCCAACCGGTGCAGGCCCGGGAAAGCAAGGGCGGCGAGTTCTTCTATCGCTTCCACTTCCAACTGCAAATGCCTTACCCGTGGGGCCGCTGGCTGTCGACCATCGCTGCCATGGTGATGTTCGTCGCGCTGATCACGGGCATCATCACCCACAAGAAAATCTTCAAGGACTTCTTCACCTTCCGACCGCGCAAAGGCCAGCGCTCCTGGCTGGACGGGCATAACGCGGTGGGTGTGCTGGTGCTGCCATTTCACCTGATGATCACCTACAGCAGCCTGGTGATTTTCATGAGCATGGTCATGCCTGCGCCCATCGTGGCGTCCTACGGTGAAGACAGCCGGGCGTTTTTCAGTGAGCTGTTCCCCGCTACTGACAATGCGCCGGCCCTCGGCCAGCCGGGCAAACTGCTGCCGTTGATGCCGATGTACCAGCAGGCGCGGGGGCAGTGGGCGGGTGGTCATGTAGGGCGTGTGGCGGTCAACAACCTCGGCGATGTCAACGCCTCGGTCAATGTATTCCGCGCCGGCTCCGACAGCGTAGTGCATGCCTCGGGCAGTACGTTGTCGTTTAGCGGCACCACTGGCGAGCTGTTGCGGGCCAGTGCCGATCCATCGTTGCCAGCGGTCGTTGGTGGCAGTTTCTACGGTTTGCACATGGGCCATTTCGCCGGTCCGGCGCTGCGCTGGCTGTACTTTATCTGCGGCCTGGCGGGCACGGCGATGATCGGCACAGGCTTGGTGATCTGGCTGGGTAAACGCCAGCTCAAACACGCCAAGGCCTCGGTGATGCCCTTTGAACTGCGTTTGGTGGAGGTGCTGAATATCGCCAGCATGTCCGGATTGATGATCGCCATTGCAGCGTTTTTCTGGGCCAACCGCCTGTTGCCGGTGAGCTTCACCGAGCGTTCGGACTGGGAAGTGCAGGCGTTCTTTATCGCCTGGGGCCTGAGCCTGTTGCACGCCTTGCTGCGGAGCGGTCGCCAGGGCTGGGTCGAGCAACTGAGGCTCGGCGCGCTATTGTTTGCCGCCATTCCATTGCTTAACGCCATCACCACCTCGCACCACTTGGGCGTCTCCGTGCCAAGTGGCGACTGGGCCATGGCCGGCTTCGACCTCACCTGCCTGGCGAGTGGCGTGTTCCTCGCCTGGGCAGCCTGGAAGATGCACCACCGCAGCGCGCCGCTACCCAAGGCTGAGCGTGCCCGCGGGTTAACACTCAAGCAGCAGGCCAACTGATGCTTCTGGCGCTATTGATGTGCTACGCCGGGTTCATGGCACTGTGCTTGTCCACCGACCGTCACCACGGCGAACTGCTGCACAGCAAACCCACGCCCATTCGGCGCTTGGGGTTGCGGGTGGGCGGTTGGTTGCTGCTGGGCGTGTCGATCTGGCCGTCGGTGCTGGGCGCCGGTTGGAGTCAGGGCCTGGTGGAGTGGTGCGCGGTGTTGATGCTCAGCGCCTTGCTACTGGTGTTGCTGTTGCCGTATCGGCCGAGGCTGGCCTTGAGCCTCGCGGGGCTCGCTCTTTTGGCCAGCCCTGTTGCGGCGTTCGCCCTCTCTTGAGCCGGCCATGAGGACCCAACCACCGCAATCTCCTCAGAACACTCCGTACCCGGATGCAGCGGGTGGACGCGCGCATTTCCTGCAGGTGTTTTTGTCCCAGCGCTCGCAAATGGAGGCGTTGGTCAGCCGCCGTGTGGGTTGCCGCGCCACGGCAGCCGACCTGGTGCAGGATCTGTTCCTGCGCTTCTGGCGTCGCCCGCTGGTGCAGGTCGAAGAGCTGAGCACCTACCTGCTGCGCTGCGCCGGCAACATCGCCATCGACCACCTGCGCAGCGAAAGCGCACGGGCGCGCAGCAGCGAAGGCTGGCTACCGGAACAATCCGACCACCAAGGCTGCGAACCCCAGGCGGCGCTGGAGGCGGGCAATGATCTGCGTCATGTGGAAGCCGCCTTGCGCAGCTTGCCCGAACGCACCCGCCAGATTTTTCTGCTTAACCGCATCCACGGCCGCAAGTACGCCGAAATTGCCAAGGCCATGGGCCTGTCCCAAAGCGCCGTGGAAAAACATATGATGCGCGCCCTCGAAGCCTGCAAGGCCAGCCTTCGCGAACCATCGCCTCCACGCACGCCAGGGAACGCCCCGTGAACGTCACGCCCACGCCCGCCCAGGAACAGGCCGCGCTCGATTGGTTGTGCCTGCTGCATGACCAGCCCAGCAGCGGCGACCAGGCCACGTTCAGCCGCTGGTTACGCGCAGATCCCGCACACGTCGAGGCATACTCCCAAGCCCAGGTGCTCTGGGAATTAAGCGAAGTACCGGCGCGGCAACTGGCCGATGAGGACGCGCTCGCCTTGCAGGGCTACCTCAACACGATCAACGCCTCCAAACGCCCCCGGGTAGCGCGTTGGTCTGGTGCCTTGGCCGTCGCTGCCTGCCTGCTGCTGATGGTGTCGATGGGCGCCGGTTGGCAGCCGTCACGCTGGGTCGATGAGTGGGGCGCCGATTATGTGACGGCGCCGGGGGAGGTGAAGACCTTCACCCTGGCCGATCAATCCAAGGTCACCCTCGACGCCGACAGTGCGATCGCCGTGGATTTCAGCCAGGGCGAACGGCACATCCAATTGCGCCGTGGTGCAGGTTTTTTCAGTGTGACCCACACCGGCCAACCCTTCGTGGTGGAGGCGAGCGGCGGTGAAACGCGAGTACTGGGCACGCAGTTTGAAGTGCGCCTGCAACCTGACGGCGCCGAGGTCACCGTGCTGTCCGGCCGTGTGGGCGTGACGCCCTCCAAACAGGGCCAGCAACAGGTGCTGACAGCAGGCCAGCAAGTGGCCTACGCCGATGGTATTGCCGACCCTTTGCATGGGGTCGACAGCGCCTCACGCCTGGCCTGGCGCGAGGGTTGGCTCAACTACTACAAGGCCCCCCTGGCCGATGTGGTCGAGGACCTGAGGCGTTATTACCCCGGTCGAATTCTTCTGCTTAACGAGGACATGGCCGCCAAACGCGTCAGCGGCAGCTTTCCGAACCAGGACCCTGTAGCGGTCTTGAACGCCTTGCAAGCGGTGCTGGGTTTTGAACAGCACAGCCTGTTGGGCCGCATGATTGTGCTGCGCTAGGCCTGCAGCGCCTTCATCGAACCTTCATCGCAATCGCCAAAACCTGTCACCAAACGGTTACACGTGCCATGGATCATCCCTGGGTTCCTGAACAAGTGGTCAGGAAGCTCGCATCTGCCCCATACAACACAACAATGTCAGTAAGGGATCTACACGTGAACCACAACACTCTTTATGCCCTGCTCCTCGCATCGGGCCTGGGCGGCTTTGCGCCGCTGGTTTTGGCCGATGATGCCCAGGATGTAGGCTTGGTGAACATCGCCGGCAAGCAAACTCTTGGCAGCGGCCACATGATTCTCGAAGAAAGTGCCAAGGCACGCTCGACGGTGACCAAGCAAGCCATGGACGAAATGTCGGCCACCGCCAACGCCATCGACAAGCTCAAGTACACGCCGGGCATCAACGTTTCCAGTGATGACGCCAGCGGCACCAGTGGCACCAGTTTTACCATGCGGGGCATGAGTTCCGACCAGGTCGGCGTCTCGGTGGACGGCGTGCCGATCAACGATTCGGGCAACTACAGTGTGTACTCCAATCAGTTAGGCGACCCGGAAAACCTGGCCGAAGTGTTCGCCACCCAAGGTTCCTCCGAGGCCGACGGCCCGCACATCGGCTCCAGCGGCGGCAACATTGGCATGATCACCATCCGGCCGAGCAAGGACGCCGGAGTTTTCGCCAAACAGATCGTCGGTGCCAACGCCCTGCGCAAGACCTTCGTGCGAGCGAACACCGGTGACTTGGGGGGCCTGAAAACCTGGGTGTCGGCATCCCACCTGGAAGGTGACAAATGGCGCGGCAAGGGCACTCTGCGCAGCGACAAAATCGAGTGGAGCAGCCTGTTCGAAGGGGATAACGGCAACTCCACATTGGCCACGATCAAGTACAACAAGCAGGAAAACTACAACTACAACAGCCTTAGCAAGGCGCAGTTCGACACCGAAGGACGGCGTAAGGATTACGCGCAAAGCCCGGTGTACAAGGCTGGTTTGCTGTCGGCGTCCTACAAGCTCAACCGCAACCCATTCGAAAGCGTCAACGCCACGCTGACCCAGCGCTGGCAACTGCAGGACAATTTGTCGCTGACGCTCACGCCGTATTACTACTGGGCCAACGGTGGCAGCTTCAGCGGCCAGACGGCTTCCAACCTGGGGCCCAGGTCCGACAAGGCCGGCAACTACGACCTGAGTAACCTGCAATCGGCCAACTATTACCGCCCTTCGTGGACCGAGACCTGGCGCCCTGGCTTCACGGCGAAAATGAAGTGGGACATCAACGAAGAACACAGCCTGGACTATGGCTACTGGTACGAACGCGCACGCCAGCGCCAGACCCAGCCCTTTATCGGCATTAACAACGAAGGTGCCCCCGACGATGTGTGGGGCGATTACAGCAGCGGCGGCCAGGTGGTCGACAAAAACGGCGCTACGGTCCAGGGCCGCCACTACTACACCGTCACTCCCGCGCAGAAGCTCTGGGTACAGGACAACTGGCAAGCCACACCGGACCTTAGTTTTGTTGGCGGCGTGGCCTACCAATATGTCGAGCGTGACGGCAACAACCTCGGCAGCCTGTACGACACGCCGGAAAAGCGTAACACCCGCTACCACCAGTTCCTGCCCAACTTCAGCGCCAAGTACCAGGTCGATGAAAGCAACCAGGCGTTCTACAACGTCACCCGCAATATGCGCACGCCGCCCAACTACGTGCTGTACAACAAGGGCGACTCCGTCAGCCTCAAGTCCGAGTTGAGCTGGAACCAGGAACTGGGCTGGCGCTACACCGAAGACGATATGGCCTTGAGTGCGACCCTGTTCTACATCAGCCTCAAGGATCGCCAGGTCTCTACCACCGACGCCAGCGGTGACTACATGGTGCTCAACGTCGGCACTGTCGATAACAAAGGCCTGGAGCTGGAATGGAGCGGCCTGTTGCCGCACAACTTCAATTACTACGCGTCCTATACGTACACCCAGTCTGAGCAGAAGGACGACCTGCTCAGCAAGAACGTGCTGCTACCAACCTCGGGCAAGCAATTGGCCAACGTGCCGGAAAACATGTTCAACCTGGTGTTCGGGTATGACGATTCGCGGTTCTACGGCAACATTGCAGGCAAATATGTCGGCAGCTTCTATGGCGATTTGACCAACAAGGAGAAGATCGAAGGCCGTACCGTGTTTGACCTGAATGCGGGTATTTATTTGCCGGTGGATAAGAAGGTCATCAAGTCGGCGGCACTGCGGTTTTCGATGCTCAACGTGTTCGACAAGGAGTACTTGAGCTCGGCGCGTACCGTGGCGTTCAACTCGGCGCCGGTCAACGGGCTGGGGGCGGGCACGGCGTATTACAACGTCGGCGAAGAGCGCACCGCGATGGTGTCTCTGGAAGCCAACTTCTAAGGCCACCACACAACCCAATGTGCAGAGCTGACGTGTGTGGGAGCTGGCTTGCCTGCGATAGCGGTGTGTCAGTCACCGGTATTGAACCTGTTACACCGCCATCGCAGGCAAGCCAGCTCCCACATTTGATTGCCTGTTACTTCAATGCGGCCATGATTGCTTCGGGGTCGTAGTCGCGAATCAAGGTGCCGTTTACATCCACAAACGGAATCCCGCCACCGCCCAGTGCCTCATACGCCTTGCGCGCCTGGGCATCCTTCTCGATATCGACGGCTTGGTACGGGATACCCTTCTGGTCCAGAAAACGCCGGATCTGCTTGCAGTACCCACACCACTCGGTGGCATAGAGCACCACCCGCGCAGAGGCACGTACGTGCTCGGGCGCCACCTGGGACGGGTTGAACAGCCGCTCCACCTTGCCCCAGTTCTGGATCGCAACCACCACCAGCAACACCAGCAGGACTTTCTTGAGCACCCCGCCCAGCATCAGTTACGGCGCTTGAGCTGGTCGGTCAGTTGGGTCGGCAGGCCCTTGATGATCAAGGTGCCGGCGGCTTCGTCGTACTCGATCTTGTCGCCCAGCAGGTGCGCTTCAAAGCTGATGGACAGGCCCTCGGCGCGCCCGGTGAAACGCCGGAACTGGTTGAGGGTGCGTTTGTCGGCCGGAATCTCCGGCGACAGGCCGTAATCCTTGTTGCGGATATGGTCGTAGAAGGCTTTTGGCCGATCTTCATCGATCAGCCCGGAGAGCTCTTCCAGGCCCATGGGTTCGCCGAGCTTGGCCTGGCTGCTGGCGTAGTCCACCAGGGTCTTGGTTTTTTCGCGGGCGGACTCGTCGGGCAGGTCTTCGCTTTCAACGAAATCGCTGAACGCCTTGAGCAGGGTGCGGGTTTCGCCCGGGCCATCCACGCCTTCCTGGCAGCCGATAAAGTCGCGGAAGTACTCCGAGACCTTCTTGCCGTTCTTGCCTTTGATGAAGGAGATGTACTGCTTGGACTGCTTGTTGTTCTGCCACTCGGAGACGTTGATACGCGCCGCCAGGTGCAGTTGGCCCAGGTCCAGGTGACGCGAGGGCGTCACGTCCAGCTCGTCGGTCACTGCCACGCCTTCGCTGTGGTGCAGCAGGGCGATAGCCAGGTAGTCGGTCATGCCTTGCTGGTAATGGGCAAACAGCACATGGCCGCCGGTGGAGAGGTTGGATTCCTCCATCAGCTTTTGCAGGTGCTCTACCGCCGTGCGGCTGAAGGTGGTGAAGTCCTGGCCACCGTCAAAGTATTCCTTCAACCAACCGCTGAACGGGTGCGCGCCGGACTCGGCATGGAAGAAACCCCAGGCCTTGCCTTGTTTGGCGTTGTAGCTCTCGTTGAGGTCGGCAAGCATGTTCTCGATGGCGGCGGACTCGGACAGCTCCGAGTCGCGGGCGTGAAGAACTGCGGGTGTGCCGTCGGGTTTTTTGTCGATCAGGTGGACGATGCAATGACGGATCGGCATAGGCTTCTCGGCTGGTTGAAGGGGAGCGGTTGGCCTCCCCGAAAAGTCGCCCAGTGTACCGCACCCATTGGTCAAGACGTGCCCCGAACGGCATTTTGCACGCCCTCCCACTGGCCATATGCCTTTTTTTCACGGTTTAGAGCGATAAAGCTGACCAAATGGGTATGTTGAGGCGGATATTTCCCCGTCTCTGTGCTAGTTTTGCCCCGTCTTACGCCAAGTCTCGGCGTTAAGCGTGCATTCAGCATTTGTCAGGTCGAACCAATCCCCGTTTCAAGCATCTATAACCCCGATCTCCGTGGTTATGGCCGGGGATGCCAGGCCATGACGGTCGGGCTCGACGGCTGACACTGCACTCTGCAATCCATATGAATTTGATAGGGAAGGAACACCACAATGGCTATTACTAAAGACCAACTGATCGCTGACCTGGCTGAAGCAGTAGACGCACCGAAAACTACCGTGCGCGCTCTGCTGGACCAACTGAGCCAAGTTGTTGCTGATCAGCTGGAAAATGGCGGCGAAATCACTCTGCCAGGCGTTGGCAAACTGAAAGTGACCGAGCGTCCTGCCCGTACTGGCCGTAACCCTTCGACTGGCGCTGCCATCGAAATCGCTGCCAAGAAAGTTATCAAGCTGGTTGTGGCTAAAGGCCTGACCGACGCTGTTAACAAGTAAGACGCAGCAAAAAAAAACCGTGCTTCGGAGTGATCCGGGCACGGTTTTTTATTGCCTGCGATTTGAGTGTAGAGCGCGGTTATTGTGGCGAGGGAGCTTGCTCCCGCTGGAGTGCGCAGCGCTCCCAGGATTTTAGGGCCGCTGCGCTGCCCAGTGGGAGCAAGCTCCCTCGCCACAATGATTCTTATCGAACCCAGCGCTGGCGCCAGATCTGCTGCTCGTTCTTGGTCTGGAATGTCCAGGCCACAAAGCGGCTCTGCTTCTGCCCCTGGGACATCTCCACCACCTGGCTTTCCAGCACGCCGGCTTTTTTCAGCGCGGTTTCGATCGCCGGCAGGTTGGACGCTTTGGACACCAGGGTGCTGAACCACAGCACTTTATGGGCAAAATGCGCGCTCTCGGCGATCAGTTGCGTCACAAATCGCGCTTCGCCACCTTCACACCACAGTTCGGCCGATTGACCACCGAAGTTAAGCACCGGCAACTTGCGTTTCGGGTCGGCCTTGCCCAAGGCGCGCCATTTACGCTCGCTGCCTTTGGTGGCTTCGTCCATGGATGCATGGA
The DNA here is from genome assembly GCF_021609545.1 of Pseudomonas sp. PA-1-6B. Classification (NCBI taxonomy): domain Bacteria; kingdom Pseudomonadati; phylum Pseudomonadota; class Gammaproteobacteria; order Pseudomonadales; family Pseudomonadaceae; genus Pseudomonas; species Pseudomonas sp. PA-1-6B. The sequence goes on along the minus strand of NZ_WJZM01000019.1, from coordinate 56,471 downwards.
ACGGCGGGTTGCACATCGTAAGGTCAAAGCGCTCACCCGGCTCCAGCAGGCCCAACAGGATCTGCTTGGGGTTGGGTTGCTGGCGCAGCTGGATGACCTTGCTCAGGTCGTTGGACTGCACGATGGCCTTGGCGGCGGACACGGCGATCGGGTCGACCTCCGAGCCCAGGAAGTTCCAGCGATACTCCATATAGCCAATCAGCGGGTACACGCAGTTGGCGCCCATACCGATGTCCAGCACCTTGACGATCGAGCCCCGCGGGATCTTGCCGTCGTTGACGCTGGCCAGCAGGTCGGCGAGGAAGTGCACGTAGTCGGCACGCCCCGGCACCGGTGGGCACAGGTAGTCGGCAGGGATGTCCCAATGCTGGATGCCGTAGAAAGACTTCAACAGTGCCCGGTTGAACACCCGCACCGCATCCGGGCTGGCGAAGTCGATGCTCTCTTTGCCGTAGGGGTTGATGATCACGAACTGCGCCAGTTCCGGCGTGGTCTTGATCAGCGCCGGGAAGTCGTAACGGCCCGTGTGGCGGTTGCGCGGGTGCAGTGTGGCCTCTTTGCGCGGCGCGACGGGTTTGGCCGTGGCGGCGGTTTTAGGCTTCTTGCGCGGTGGTTTGGGCGTAGTGGGGGCGGTCATGATGATTCTGGTGTTGGCTCAATGTGGTGGGCATTGTCACACATTCCTGAACACAACTCGGTCAAATGTGGGAGCTGGCTTGCCTGCGATAGCATCACCTCGGTCTGCCTGATACACCGAGTCGTCAGTCTCGCAGGCAAGCCAGCTCCTACAGGGATAGGGTTTTAATTGGGAAATGGTGTGGTTTTCCTGGACAAAAAAAAGAGGCCCGAAGGCCTCTTTCTCTACACGGTTTCCCCTTACAGGCTGGAAATTCGCGCATGTTGCTCCGCCAGCTTGCCCAAGGCCTGTTCAGCCTCGGCCAACTTGGCGCGTTCTTTCTCGATCACTTCAGCTGGCGCCTTGTCAACGAACGCCGCGTTGGACAGCTTGCCGCCCACTCGCTGCACTTCGCCTTGCAGGCGCGCAATTTCCTTGTCGAGGCGGGCCAGTTCCGCGCCCTTGTCGATCAGGCCGGCCATCGGCACCAGCACTTCCATATCACCCACCAACGCGGTGGCAGACAACGGTGCTTCGGCATCGGCAGCCAATACGGTGATCGACTCCAGCTTGGCCAGTTTCTTGAGCAGCGCATCGTTCTCGCTGAGGCGACGCTGGTCTTCGGCACTGGCGTTCTTCACGAACACGGCCAGCGGCTTGCCCGGCCCGATGTTCATCTCGGCGCGGATGTTGCGTGTGCCGAGCATCAGGGTCTTGAGCCATTCGATGTCGCTTTCGGCGGCCTCATCGATGCGCGCTTCGTTGGCCACCGGCCAAGGTTGCAGCATGATGGTCTTGCCTTCGATACCGGCCAGCGGCGCCAGGCGCTGCCAGATTTCTTCGGTGATGAACGGCATGAACGGGTGCGCCAGGCGCAACGCCACTTCCAGCACGCGCACCAGGGTGCGACGGGTGCCGCGCTGGCGTTCGACCGGCGCGTTTTCGTCCCACAGTACCGGCTTGGACAGTTCCAGGTACCAGTCGCAATACTGGTTCCAGATGAACTCGTACAGGGCCTGTGCGGCCAGGTCGAAACGGAACTGGTCGAGCTGGCGGGTCACTTCGGCTTCGGTGCGCTGCAACTGCGAGATGATCCAGCGATCCGCCAGGCTCAGCTCATAGGCTTCGCCGTTCTGGCCGCAGTCTTCGCCTTTGTCCAGCACGTAGCGCGCCGCGTTCCAGATCTTGTTGCAGAAGTTGCGATAGCCTTCGACGCGGCCCATGTCGAACTTGATGTCGCGACCGGTGGAGGCCAGCGAGCAGAAGGTGAAGCGCAGGGCGTCGGTGCCGTAGCTGGCGATGCCGTCGGCGAATTCGTCGCGGGTCTGCTTCTCGATCTTTTTCGCCAGTTTCGGCTGCATCAGGCCCGAGGTGCGTTTCTGCACCAGGGTTTCCAGGTCGATGCCGTCGATGATGTCCAGCGGATCCAGGACGTTGCCCTTGGACTTGGACATCTTCTGGCCCTGGCCGTCGCGTACCAGGCCGTGTACGTACACGGTCTTGAACGGTACCTGCGGGGTGCCGTCTTCGTTCTTCACCAGGTGCATGGTGAGCATGATCATCCGGGCAACCCAGAAGAAAATGATGTCGAAGCCGGTGACCAGCACGTCGGTGGAGTGGAATTTCTTCAGGAACTCGGTCTGCTGCGGCCAGCCCAGGGTCGAGAAGGTCCACAGGCCCGAACTGAACCAGGTGTCCAGTACGTCGTTGTCCTGTTGCAGCGCGATGTCCGCGCCGAGGTTGTGCTTGGCACGCACTTCGGCCTCGTCGCGGCCTACATAGACCTTGCCCGATTCGTCGTACCACGCCGGAATACGATGGCCCCACCACAGCTGACGGCTGATGCACCAGTCCTGGATGTCGCGCATCCACGAGAAGTACATGTTCTCGTACTGTTTGGGCACGAACTGGATGCGGCCATCTTCCACGGCGGCAATCGCAGGTTCTGCCAGCGGCTTGGTGGACACGTACCACTGGTCGGTCAGCCACGGCTCGATCACGGTGCCGGAGCGGTCGCCCTTCGGCACTTTCAGGCCGTGGTCGTCAACGCTGACCAGCAAACCGGCAGCGTCGAAGGCAGCTACGATCTGCTTGCGCGCTTCAAAACGGTCGAGGCCTGCGTATTCGGCCGGGATCTTGCCGTCGATGCTGTCGTTGAGCGTGCCGTCCAGGTTGAACACCTGGCAGGCTGGCAATACGGCGGCATTTTTGTCGAAGATGTTCAGCAGCGGCAGGTTATGGCGCTTGCCGACTTCGTAGTCGTTGAAATCGTGGGCCGGGGTGATTTTCACGCAGCCGGTGCCGAACTCAGGGTCGCAATAGTCATCCGCGATGATCGGGATACGGCGGCCAACCAGTGGAAGTTCGACGAATTTGCCGATCAGCGCCTGGTAGCGCTCGTCGTTCGGGTTAACGGCGACGGCGGCATCGCCGAGCATGGTTTCCGGACGCGTGGTGGCGACGATCAGGTAATCATTGCCTTCAGCGGTCTTGGCGCCGTCGGCCAGCGGGTACTTGAGGTTCCACAGGAAGCCTTTTTCGTCGTGGTTTTCCACTTCAAGGTCGGAAATGGCCGTGTGCAACTTGGTGTCCCAGTTGACCAGGCGCTTGCCGCGGTAGATCAGGCCGTCTTCATGCAAGCGCACGAAGGCTTCCTTAACGGCTTCGGACAGGCCGTCGTCCATGGTGAAGCGCTCGCGGCTCCAGTCTACGGACGAACCCAGGCGACGGATCTGACGGCTGATATTGCCGCCGGACTGGTCTTTCCATTCCCAGACTTTCTCCAGGAATTTCTCGCGACCCAGGTCGTGACGGTTCTGGCCGGTGGCTTCCAGTTGGCGTTCCACCAGCATCTGGGTGGCGATACCGGCGTGGTCGGTGCCCGGTTGCCACAGGGTGTCGCGACCCTGCATGCGGCGGAAGCGGATCAACGCATCCATGATCGCATTGTTGAAGCCATGGCCCATGTGCAGGCTGCCAGTGACGTTCGGTGGCGGAATCATGATGGTGTACGAGTCGCCCGCACCTTGTGGGGCGAAATAGTTCTCGGACTCCCAGGTGTTGTACCAGGAAGTTTCGATAGCGTGGGGCTGGTAGGTCTTATCCATGCGCGGCGGGACCCTAGTTGGCATTTATTCAGGAAAGCCGGCAAGTATAACGGGGGATAGGGGCGAGGGCGAGGCGAAGACGGTTAAGACCGATGCAGAATTAATGTGGGAGCTGGCTTGCCTGCGATGGCGGTGTCTCAGTCAGCATCTTCGGCGACTGATGCGCCGCCATCGCAGGCAAGCCAGCTCCCACAAGGATGGGGGGCACTTTCAGTTCTGGTATTGGCTGAGCAACCGCTCCATCCGCGCATCCATCCGACGCTTGATCTCGGCCTCGATATGCGGCGCAAAGTCATCGATCACATCCTGCATGATCAATTGCGCAGCGGCGCGCAGTTCGTTGTCCAGGTGCAGCAGCAGGGCGTCGGGGGCTTTTTCGGCGGCTGGAGCGGGTTCTGCAATCGCAGGTGCCGGCGCGGCAGGCTTGCCGCCGACCATGTCGAACAACAGCGGAATCTGAACCTCACCCTCGACCGTCTCGGTCAGCAGCGGCGGTTGCAGGTTGTCATCACCCAGCAACTGACGGATCGACTCCAGGTCATCCAGCAGGTGGTCGTCTTTTTTCAGCGGGTTGGGAGTGTCCATCATGTACTCAAAGTCGTTGTAGCCGGTGATCTTGCAGAGGATAGCCCTGTTCACGGTAGAAACGGAAACTCTCCCGCGCAGCCTGACGAATAGCCGGGTCTTCCACCACCACTTCCGCCACACGGGCGAATGCCTTGGCAAAGGCCGGTACTTTCAGGTCAAGGTTGACCAGCAGGTCATGGTGATCGCCGCAATTGTTTCCCAAACCCAGGACTACCAGGCTTTCGGGTTCGGATTCGGCGGGGCCGTGGGGCACGAAACTTTCACCCTTGAAGCGCCACAGGCGTGCATCCAGCTCATCGCGTTGGGCGGCATCGCTGCAATGCAGGTAGATGCGGTGGCCCATGCGCCAGGCTTTTTCGGTGAGTTTGCAGGCAAAATCCAGGCGCGCGAGAGGATCGGCGCTGGGCAATATATAGAAGTCGACTTGGGTCATTGCGGTTCCTGAGACCGGGGCGGCGGGATGGCCGCCCCGGCATCTTCAGTTTCAGGCCTTGGCGCGATCCAGCAGGTATTGGGTCAGCAGGGGTACCGGACGGCCAGTGGCGCCCTTGTCCTTGCCGCCGCTGGTCCAGGCCGTGCCGGCGATGTCCAGGTGAGCCCAGTTGAAGTTCTTGGCAAAGCGTGACAGGAAGCAGGCCGCTGTGATAGTGCCGGCTTTCGGGCCGCCAATGTTGGCGATGTCGGCGAACGGGCTGTCCAGTTGTTCCTGGTATTCATCGAACAGCGGCAGTTGCCAGGCGCGGTCGTCGGCGGCCTTGCCGGCGCTGAGCAGTTGCTCGATCAGTTCGTCGTTATTGCCCAGCAGGCCCGAGGTGTGGGAGCCCAGGGCAACGATGCACGCGCCGGTCAGGGTAGCGATGTCGATCACCGCCTGGGGCTTGAAGCGCTCGGCGTAGGTCAGCGCGTCGCACAGCACCAGGCGACCTTCGGCGTCGGTGTTGAGGATCTCCACAGTCTGGCCGCTCATGGTGGTGACGATATCGCCTGGGCGAGCCGCGCCGCCGCTCGGCATGTTCTCGGCACAGGCCAAAATACACACCAGGTTGATCGGCAGCTTGAGTTCCAGCACGGCACGCAGGGTGCCGAACACGCTGGCGGCGCCGCCCATGTCGTACTTCATCTCGTCCATGCCCGCACCGGGCTTGAGGCTGATGCCGCCGGTATCGAAGGTAATGCCTTTACCTACCAGGGCGTAAGGCTTCTCGGACTTCTTGCCGCCGTTGTATTGCATCACGATCAGGCGTGGCGGCTGGTCGCTGCCCTGGCCCACGGCATAGAACGAGCCCATGCCGAGGTCCTTGATCTTCTTCTCGTCCAGCACTTCAACCTTCAGGCCCTTGAACTCTTTGCCCAATGCCTTGGCCTGTTCGCCCAGGAATGTCGGGTGGCAGATGTTCGGCGGCAGGTTGCCCAGGTCGCGAGTGAACGACATACCGTTGGCGATGGCCTGGGCGTGGGTGACGGCGCGCTGGACTTCAGCCTGGGCAGCCTTGATGGTCAGTAGGGTGATTTTCTTCAGGGCGCGAGGTTCGGCTTTCTGGCTCTTGAACTGGTCGAAAATATAGCCGCCGTCCACCAGCGACTCGGCCAGCAGGCGGGTCTTGCCGTAGCTGTCGCGGCCCTTGACCACGATTTCATCGAGCGCCAGCACCGCATCGCTGCCGCCCAGGCCCTTGAGGGTGGTGAGGATACCGCTGACGATCTTGCGAAACGGACGGTCGCCCAGTTCGGCATCCTTGCCCACGCCCACCAGCAAAACGCGCTCGGCTTTAAGGTTTGGCAGGCTCTGCAGCAACAGGCTCTGACCGACCTTGCCGGCCAGGTCGCCGCGCTTGAGCACTGCGCTGATAGCGCCGCCGCTCAGTTCGTCCAGTTGCTTGGCGGCGACGCCGAGTGTGCGGCCTTCGCCGACAGCGACCACGAGGGTGGCGGTTTTCAACGTTTCGGGGCTAACGCTTTTTACAACCAATTCCATTTTCGGGTCCCTTATCAAGGTCTGTGAGCCGGGAGCTTGTACTCCGGCTTTAAAGCTCGGCAGCGTTGTAAACCGCCAGCGACAAAGGCCGCAGTTTGAACCTCGCCAGCGGAGCCTGACAACCCTTGGCGCATGCTTTGTGCGTGCGCATGAGTAAGCTCCGTGACAGGCGCGGTCAATCACAGGATAATGCGCCATCTTTTTAGCCGGCCCGTGGTAAACGGGTCGACTCGGTATGCTTGCTTGTTTGGCCGCCTTAGCCTGACAACCCTGGAGTGTCTGGTTTGATTGTCTTCCGTTATCTGTCCCGCGAAGTCCTGTTGACCCTGAGTGCCGTGAGTGCGGTGTTGCTGGTCATCATCATGAGTGGTCGTTTCGTCAAGTTCCTGGCCCAAGCCGCCGCTGGCGCCCTGGACCCGGGCTCACTGTTCCTGATCATGGGCTACCGGATGCCCGGCATGCTCCAGTTGATCCTGCCGCTTGGCCTGTTTCTCGGCATATTGCTGGCCTATGGCCGGCTGTACCTGGAAAGCGAGATGACCGTGCTGTCGGCCACCGGCATGAGCCAGCAGCGCCTGCTGGCCATGACCATGGTGCCTGCCGCCGGTGTTGCCCTGGTGGTGGCCTGGTTGAGCATGAGCCTGGCGCCCCAGGGGGCCATGCAGTTCCAGCTGCTGCTGAACAAGCAGGATGCGATGACTGAGTTCGACACCCTCGAGCCCGGTCGCTTCCAGTCGCTCAGCGACGGTTCGCGGGTGACCTACACCGAAACCATGACCGACGACCGCTCCAACCTTGGCGGCGTGTTCATCTCCCAGAAGAACCTCGGTCAGAACCAGAAGGATCGGGGTATTTCGATCCTGGTGGCCGACAGCGGTCGCCAGGAAATCCGTCCCGATGGCAATCGCTACCTGATCCTGGAAAACGGCTACCGCTACGACGGCAGCCCTGGCCTGGCGGATTATCGGGCGATCAAGTACGACACCTATGGCGTCATGCTGCCCAAGGCCGAGATCAGTGACGAGGTCACCGACCGCGACGCACTGCCCACCTCATCGCTGTTCGGCAGCCCGGAGTTGCGCTCCATCGCCGAGTTGCAATGGCGCCTGTCCCTGCCGCTGCTGGTGTTTATCGTGACCCTGATGGCCGTGCCGCTGTCGCGCGTCAACCCGCGCCAAGGGCGTTTCCTCAAGTTGCTGCCAGCGATCCTGCTGTACATGGCCTACCTGACCATCCTGATTTCTGCCCGTGGTTCCCTGGAGAAGGGCAAGTTGCCACCGGCCTTGGGCCTGTGGTGGGTGCACGGGGTTTTCCTGATGATCGGCCTGGGGCTGCTCTACTGGGAACCTATCCGTTTGAAAATGAAGAGCCGTCGTGGCCTGAAGGAGTTGGCCCGTGGCTAAGCTTGATCGCTACATCGGCATTAGCGTACTGATCGCCATCCTGGCCGTACTGGGCATCATTCTCGGCCTGGCCTTGCTGTTCGCCTTCATTGATGAAGTGGGCAATGTTACTGACACTTACACAGTCACGGACGTGCTGAGCTACGTCGCACTGACCGCGCCGCGCCGCCTCTACGACATGATGCCAATGGCCGCGCTGATTGGCTGTCTGATCGGCCTGGGTACCCTGGCCAGCAACAGCGAGCTGACCATCATGCGCGCCGCCGGGGTTTCCATCGGCCGTATCGTCTGGGCGGTGATGAAGCCGATGCTGCTGCTGATGGCCTGCAGCGTGCTGATCGGTGAATACGTTGCGCCACCGTCCGAAGCTACCGCCCAGGCCAATCGCGCCCTGGCCCAGGGTTCGGGCGATGCGCAAAGCGCCAAGCACGGCCTGTGGCACCGCCAGGGTGACGAGTTCATCCACATCAACGCCGTGCAGCCGGGTGGCCTGTTGATCGGGGTGACCCGCTACACCTTCGACAAAGAACGGCACATGTTGTCGTCCAGCTTCGCCAAGCGCGCGCAGTACAGTGGCGAGCAATGGCAACTGAGCGACGTCACCACCACGCACTTCCGTAACGTGGGCCAGGGCACCCAGTCCAGCACCGAAGTGGTCAATGTGCCGACCGAGCAGTGGGATATCGCCCTCAAGCCGGAATTGCTCAACACCGTGGTCATGGTGCCGGAAGCCCTGCCGATCTCCGGTTTGTGGAGCTATATCCACTACCTCAAGGAGCAGGGTTTGAACAATGGCCGCTACTGGCTGGCGTTCTGGGTGAAAGTCTTGCAACCGGTGGTTACCGCGGCCTTGGTGTTGATGGCGATCTCCTTCATTTTCGGGCCGTTGCGCTCCGTGACCCTGGGCCAGCGGGTATTCACCGGTGTGCTGGTGGGCTTCACCTTCCGCATCGCCCAGGACTTGCTTGGGCCGTCGAGCCTGGTATTCGGCTTCTCGCCACTGTTTGCGGTGCTGGTGCCAACAGCTATTTGTGCCGTGGCCGGGTTCTGGCTGCTGCGCCGGGCGGGTTGAAGTCGCGCTTATGCACAAAAAATGCCCCGCTCCCGTGAGTGGGGCATTTTTGTTCTGGTCAGCAAAGATGACGTCTGGCCTGAGCATCAGGTACAATTCCCGGCTATTTTTCAGCGGGCAATCTGCCTGCAGCCTTTTTGAGTGTTGATCCGTGAGTGATTTGAGTCATATCCGCAATTTCTCCATCATCGCCCACATTGACCATGGCAAGTCGACGCTGGCCGATCGATTTATCCAGATGTGCGGCGGCCTTGCCGAGCGTGAAATGGAAGCCCAGGTACTGGATTCCATGGACCTCGAACGCGAGCGCGGGATCACCATCAAGGCCCACAGCGTCACGCTGTACTACAAGGCCAAAGACGGCATTACTTACCAACTGAACTTCATTGACACCCCAGGCCACGTTGACTTCACCTACGAAGTCAGCCGTTCGCTGGCGGCCTGTGAAGGTGCGTTGCTGGTGGTCGATGCCGGCCAGGGCGTCGAGGCGCAGTCGGTTGCCAACTGCTACACCGCGATCGAGCAGGGCCTGGAAGTCATGCCCGTGCTCAACAAGATCGACCTGCCCCAGGCCGAGCCTGAGCGCGTCAAGGAAGAGATCGAGAAGATCATCGGCATCGACGCCACCGACGCCGTCACCTGCAGCGCCAAGACCGGCCTGGGTGTCGACGAAGTGCTCGAACGCCTGGTGCACACCATTCCCGCGCCGACCGGCAACTACGAAGATCCGCTGCAAGCGTTGATCATCGACTCCTGGTTCGACAACTACCTGGGCGTTGTTTCCCTGGTACGCGTGCGCCATGGCCGTGTGAAGAAGGGCGACAAGATCCTGGTCAAGTCCACCGGCAAGATCCACCTGGTGGACAGCGTCGGTGTATTCAACCCGAAACACACCGCGACCACTGATCTGAAAGCCGGTGAAGTAGGCTTCATCATCGCTGGCATCAAGGATATTCACGGTGCACCAGTGGGTGACACCCTGACCCTGAGCTCCACGCCAGACGTCGACGTGCTGCCCGGCTTCAAGCGCATCCAGCCACAGGTCTACGCCGGCCTGTTCCCGGTCAGCTCCGATGACTTCGAAGATTTCCGCGAAGCCCTGCAAAAACTGACCCTCAACGACTCGTCGTTGCAGTACACCCCGGAAAGCTCCGACGCCCTGGGCTTCGGCTTCCGTTGCGGGTTCCTGGGCATGCTGCACATGGAGATCATCCAGGAGCGCCTCGAGCGCGAATACGACCTGGACCTGATCACCACCGCGCCAACCGTTATTTTCGAGTTGCTGCTCAAAACTGGTGAAACGATTTACGTCGACAACCCCTCCAAGCTTCCGGACCTGTCGGCCATCGAAGACATGCGCGAGCCGATCGTGCGGGCCAATATCCTGGTACCGCAGGAACACTTGGGCAACGTCATTACCCTGTGCATCGAAAAACGTGGCGTGCAGCGCGACATGCTGTTCCTCGGTACCCAGGTACAAGTGACCTACGATATGCCGATGAACGAAGTGGTCCTGGACTTCTTCGACCGTCTCAAGTCCACCAGTCGCGGCTATGCTTCGCTGGACTACCATTTCGATCGTTACCAATCGGCTAATCTGGTGAAACTGGATGTGCTGATCAACGGCGACAAGGTAGATGCCTTGGCACTGATCGTGCACAAGGACAACGCGCACTACAAAGGTCGCCAACTGACCGAGAAGATGAAAGAACTGATTCCGCGCCAGATGTTCGACGTCGCGATCCAGGCCGCCATCGGCGGGCAGATCATTGCACGGACTTCCGTCAAGGCTCTCAGAAAGAACGTACTGGCCAAATGCTACGGCGGTGACGTAAGCCGTAAGCGCAAGCTGCTTGAGAAGCAAAAGGCTGGTAAAAAACGCATGAAGCAAGTAGGCAACGTGGAAGTTCCACAAGAAGCCTTCCTTGCGGTGCTCAGGTTGGATAGTTAGGTCCTATGTCACTAAATTTCCCGCTGTTGCTGGTCATTGCCGTTGCCGTCTGTGGTCTCCTGGCGTTGCTCGATCTGGTGTTCTTCGCCCCGCGTCGTCGGGCGGCCATCGCTTCCTATCAGGGCAGCGTCAGCCAGCCCGATGCGGTGGTGGTCGAGAAGCTGAACAAAGAGCCCTTGCTGGTTGAGTACGGCAAGTCGTTCTTCCCGGTGTTGTTCATCGTGCTGGTGTTGCGCTCGTTTTTGGTAGAGCCGTTCCAGATCCCTTCGGGGTCGATGAAACCCACCCTGGACGTGGGCGACTTCATCCTGGTGAACAAGTTTTCCTACGGCATTCGCCTGCCGGTGATCGACAAGAAAGTCATCCCGGTGGGTGACCCGCAGCGCGGCGATGTGATGGTGTTCCGCTACCCAAGCGACCCGAACGTCAACTACATCAAGCGAGTCGTCGGCCTGCCGGGCGACGTGGTGCGCTACACCAGCGACAAGCGCCTGTTCATCAATGGTGAGTCGGTGGCCGAGAAGCTGTTGGGCGCCGAGCCGAATACCTTGGGTAGCGCCGAGTTGTACCAGGAAAAACTCGGTGCGGTGGAGCACCAAATCCGCAAGGAAATGAGCCGCTACCGTGCGATGCCGGATGGCCAGTGGAAAGTGCCTGCCGGGCACTACTTCATGATGGGCGACAACCGCGACAACTCCAACGACAGCCGCTACTGGGATGACCCCAACATTCCCAAGGACCTGCTGGGCATGGTGCCCGACGAGAACATTGTCGGCAAAGCCTTCGCGGTCTGGATGAGTTGGCCGGAGCCCAAGCTCAGCCACCTGCCGAACTTCTCGCGGGTCGGGCTGATCAAGTAATACAAGCGGCGCTGTGAACACAGCGCCGAATGCTTTTCTGGGGCTTGGACATTTTCCGATGCCCGGTACCCATCAGGATTTGAATTTGAACACTGCGTCAATCGTCGATGGCCGCCGGTGCCATCAACTAGATATGGATAAACCGTGACCGTTTCTCTAAGTCGTCTCGAGCGTCAGCTCGGCTACACCTTCAAGGACCAGGAATTGATGGTCCTTGCCCTCACACACCGCAGCTTTGCAGGGCGCAATAACGAGCGCCTGGAATTCCTCGGTGACGCTATCCTCAATTTCGCCGCCGGCGAGGCGCTGTTCGAGCGCTTCCCCCAAGCGCGAGAAGGCCAGCTGTCGCGCCTGCGCGCACGCCTTGTGAAAGGCGAGACCCTGGCCGTGCTGGCCCGAGGCTTTGGCCTGGGCGAGTACCTGCGGCTGGGTTCCGGTGAGTTGAAAAGCGGCGGTTTCCGTCGCGAGTCAATCCTGGCTGATGCGCTGGAAGCCTTGATCGGTGCGATCTACCTCGATGCAGGCATGGAGACGGCCAAGGAGCGCGTTGTCGCCTGGCTGGCCTCGGAAATCGAAAGCCTGACGCTGGTAGATACCAACAAGGATCCCAAGACTCGCCTGCAAGAGTACCTGCAGTCCCGCGGTTGCGAACTGCCACGCTACGAAGTGGTGGATATCCAGGGCGAACCCCATTGCCGGGTGTTCTTCGTGGAATGTGAAATCACCTTATTGAACGAAAAAAGCCGAGGTCAGGGTGTGAGCCGTCGTATTGCCGAACAGGTAGCGGCCGCTGCAGCACTGATTGCCCTGGGCGTGGAGAATGGCCATGACTGATTCAACCGCAACACGCTGTGGCTATGTTGCCATCGTCGGCCGCCCGAACGTGGGCAAGTCCACGTTGCTCAACCACATCCTCGGCCAGAAGCTCGCGATCACCTCGCGCAAGCCCCAGACCACCCGCCACAACATGCTGGGCATCAAGACCGAAGGCAACGTGCAAGCGGTGTATGTCGATACCCCTGGCATGCACAAAGGTGGCGAGAAAGCCCTGAACCGCTACATGAACAAGACCGCCTCGGCCGCGTTGAAAGACGTCGACGTGGTGATCTTCGTGGTCGACCGCACCAAGTGGACCGACGAAGACCAGATGGTGCTAGAGCGTGTGCAATACGTGACCGGCCCGTTGATCGTCGCGCTGAACAAGACCGACCGTATCGAAGACAAAGCCGAGCTGATGCCGCACCTGACCTGGTTGCAGGAACAACTGCCGAACGCCCAGATCATGCCGATCTCGGCCCAGCACGGCCACAACCTCGAAGCCCTGGAGCGCGTGATCGCCGGTTATCTGCCGGAAAACGAGCACTTCTTCCCGGAAGACCAGATCACCGACCGCAGCAGCCGCTTCCTTGCCGCCGAACTGGTCCGCGAGAAAATCATGCGCCAGATGGGCGCCGAGCTGCCGTACCAGATCACCGTCGAAATCGAAGAGTTCAAGCAGCAGGGCAAGACCTTGCACATTCATGCGCTGATCCTCGTCGAACGCGACGGCCAGAAGAAAATCATCATTGGCGACAAGGGCGAGCGTATCAAGCGCATCGGCACCGAAGCGCGCAAGGACATGGAGCTGCTGTTCGACTCCAAGATCATGCTCAACCTGTGGGTGAAGGTTAAGGGTGGCTGGTCCGATGATGAGCGTGCGTTGCGCTCTCTGGGCTATGGCGACCTGTAACGGGTTGCACAGTGACTGGCGGGCTTGCTGTGGCGAGGGAGCTTGCTCCCGCTGGGCCGCGGAGCGGCCCCAACAAGGTCGACGAGGTTTTTCAGGTATAACTCGGTGGCTGCTAGAGGGGCTGCTTCGCAGCCCAGCGGGAGCAAGCTCCCTCGCCACACAAGCGCTCTCCTTCTTTAGAGATTCCCCGTCTCATGTCGCAATCCCCACCCCCCAGCCAACCCGCCTACGTCCTGCACAGCCGCGCCTACCGCGAAACCAGTGCGTTGGTGGACTTCCTCACGCCCCAAGGCCGACTGCGTGCAGTCTTGCGCAGCGCACGGGGCAAGGCGGGCACCTTGGCGCGGCCGTTCGTGGCGCTGGACGTGGAGTTTCGCGGCAAGGGCGAGCTGAAAAACGTCGGCCGCCTGGAAAGCGTTGGCACCTCGGCCTGGCTGAATGGCGATGCGCTGTTCAGCGGCCTTTACCTCAACGAACTGCTGATTCGCCTGTTGCCCGCCGAAGACCCGCACCCGGCGGTCTTCGATCACTACGCTGCCACCTTGCTGGCCCTCGCTGAAGGCCGTCCGCTGGAACCGCTGCTGCGCGCTTTCGAATGGCGTTTGCTCGACGACCTTGGCTACGGCTTCGAACTGGCCAACGACTTGCACGGCGAGCCCATCGCCGCCGATGGCATGTATCGCCTGCAAGTCGACGCGGGGCTTGAGCGCGTGTACCTGCTGCAGCCCGGCCTGTTTCAGGGCACCGAACTGCTGGCCATGAGCGAAGCCGACTGGCACGCTCCCGGTGCGCTGTCCGCCGCCAAGCGCCTGATGCGCCAGGCCCTGGCCGTGCACCTGGGCGGGCGGCCGCTGGTCAGTCGCGAGTTGTTTCGAAAGCCCTGACATCCCCGTGTATGCTGTGCACCGATTCTTTCCCTTTTCAGGAGCGCTTCCGTGACCACCAGCAATCGCATTCTTCTTGGCGTCAACATCGACCACGTCGCCACCCTGCGCCAGGCCCGGGGCACCCGTTACCCTGACCCGGTCAAGGCCGCGCTGGACGCCGAAGAAGCGGGCGCCGACGGCATCACCGTGCACCTGCGCGAAGACCGCCGCCACATCCAGGAGCGCGATGTACTGCTGCTCAAGGACGTGCTGCAAACCCGCATGAACTTCGAAATGGGCGTGACCGAAGAAATGATGACGTTCGCCGAGCGCATCCGCCCGGCGCATATCTGCCTGGTACCGGAAACCCGCCAGGAGTTGACCACCGAAGGCGGTCTCGACGTCGCCGGCCAGGAAGCGCGGATCAAGGCCGCGGTGGAGCGCCTGTCGCGGATCGGCAGCGAAGTCTCGCTGTTTATCGATGCCGACGAACGCCAGATCGAAGCCTCACGCCGTGTCGGCGCCCCGGCGATCGAGTTGCACACTGGTCGTTATGCCGATGCCACCACGCCGACCGAAGTGGCCGACGAGCTGCAACGCATCATCGACGGCGTGAACTGCGGGCTCAACGAAGGCTTGATCGTCAATGCCGGCCATGGCTTGCATTACCACAACGTCGAAGCCGTGGCTGCGATCAAGGGCATCAACGAACTGAACATCGGCCACGCCCTGGTGGCGCACGCGTTGTTCGTCGGTTTCAAAGGCGCAGTGGCCGAGATGAAAGCCCTGATTCTGGCCGCTGCCAAGCACTGATAAACAATGAAGATCAATGTGGGAGCTGGCTTGCCTGCGATAGCGGAGCGTCAGTTTACGTATTCGTAGCTGGCCCACTGCAATCGCAGGCAAGCCAGCTCCCACACGATGAGTCTTCGGTGTTTTCAATGTGCGGCAATGCGAAGCCTTACTGTTTAGCCGACGCAGGTGTATCGTATCAGCCCTTTGCGGGCCCTTGGCCTGCGGCAGATACGCGAGGTTGTTGTGTCCCGATCCTTTTCCCGTCGACAAATCCTGGGTGGTCTTGCTGGCCTGGCCGTAGTAGGCGTCGGTGCCGGCGGTGGCTACCGCTACTGGCTGGGGAAAGTCGCTGAGTCCGAGGCGGGGCACGATTACGAGCTGATCGCCGCGCCCCTGGACGTAGAGTTGGTGCCAGGGCACAAGACCCAGGCCTGGGCGTTCGGCCCATCGGCGCCGGGCACCGAGTTGCGGGTGCGCCAAGGCGAATGGCTGAGGGTGCGCTTTATCAACCATCTGCCAGTCGCCACTACCATCCACTGGCACGGCATCCGCCTGCCGCTGGAGATGGACGGCGTGCCCTACGTCTCGCAATTGCCGGTGCTGCCTGGCGAATACTTCGACTACAAATTCCGCGTGCCCGATGCTGGCAGCTACTGGTATCACCCTCACGTGAGCAGCAGCGAAGAACTCGGCCGTGGCCTCGTCGGCCCGTTGATCGTGGAAGAGCGCGAACCCACCGGTTTCCAGTACGAACGCACCTTGAGCCTGAAGAACTGGCACATCGACGAAGAGGGCGCATTTGTCGAGTTCAGCATCCCCCGTGAAGCGGCGCGTGGCGGCACGGCCGGGCGGCTCTCGACTATCAATGGCGTGCCCCAGGCAGTCATCGAGCTACCTGCCGGGCAAATCACTCGCGTGCGCCTGCTCAACCTCGACAACACCCTGACTTATCGCCTCAATATTCCTGGCGTCGAAGCGCAGATCTATGCCCTGGACGGTAACCCCATCGAGCCGCGCCCGTTGGGCAAGGAATATTGGCTGGGCCCGGGCATGCGCATTTGCCTGGCGATCAAGGCGCCACCGGCGGGCGAAGAACTGTCGCTGCGCAACGGCCCGGTGCGCCTTGGCACCTTCCGCTCTGTCGCCAATACCGACGCGCCTACCGCATGGCCACCGGCACTGCCGGCCAACCCGGTTGCCGAGCCAGACCTGGCCAATGCCGAGAAACTCAACTTCAATTTCGAATGGGTCGGCTCGGTGTCGGTCAATGTCGAAAACGGCAAGCCGCCCAGCCTGTGGCAGATCAACGGCCAGGCCTGGGATATCACCGACAAGACCTGCGCCGACCGCCCGATTGCCAAGCTGGAGAAGGGCAAGAGCTACATTTTCGAATTGAAGAACATGACCCAGTACCAGCACCCGATCCATCTGCACGGCATGAGCTTCAAGGTGCTTGCGTCCAACCGCCACAAGGTGATCCCGTATTTCACCGACACCTACCTGCTGGGCAAGAACGAACGCGCCCGCGTGGCTTTGGTGGCGGATAACCCAGGGGTGTGGATGTTCCATTGCCATGTGATCGACCACATGGAAACCGGCCTGATGGCCGCCATCGAGGTGGCGTGATGCGCCAGATTCGCCCCGCCGCGATTATCGACCGCAGCCGCGACCAGGACTTTATGCGCGAAGCCCTGGCGCTCGCCGCCCAAGGCGCTGCATTGGGCGAAGTGCCGGTGGGTGCGGTGCTGGTGCAGGACGGTGAAATCATCGGCCGCGGCTTCAACTGCCCCATCAGTGGCAACGACCCCAGCGCCCATGCCGAAATGGTCGCGATCCGCGCCGCTGCACAAGCGATCAGCAACTATCGGCTGGTGGGCAGCACGCTGTATGTGACGCTGGAACCGTGCAGCATGTGCGCGGGTTTGATCGTGCATTCGCGGGTTGCGCGGGTGGTGTATGGCGCGCTGGAGCCGAAGGCGGGCATCGTGCAAAGCCAGGGGCAGTTTTTTACCCAGGGTTTTCTTAACCATCGGGTGTTGTTTGAAGGCGGGGTATTGGCCGAGGAGTGTGGGGCTGTCCTGAGCGAGTTCTTCAAAGCCCGACGAGCCAAGCCACCACTCTAAAGAACACTGAAATATCAATGTGGGAGCTGGCTTGCCTGCGATAGCAATCTGTCAGTCAGCCCAATATTGACTGACCCGCCGCTATCGCAGGCAAGCCAGCTCCCACCTTTGATCTCCATTTTTTCAGGACGAGAGTGGGGTCATTTACGAGCGATGATCACCGCCCGCATCGGCGCCGGCAGCCCTTCAATGGTCTTGCTGTGATCCTCAGGGTCCAGGAAATCACTCAGCGACTGATACTTCATCCACTGCGTCCCACGCTGCTCCTCAACCGTGGTCACGCTCACATCCACGCACCGCACATCACTGAACCCGGCACGGCGCAGCCATAGCATCAACGCCGGCACCGACGGCAGGAACCACACGTTGCGCATCTGGGCGTAACGGTCTTCCGGCACCAGCACTTGTTGTTCGTCGCCTTCCACCACCAATGTTTCCAACACCAACTCGCCGCCCTTGACCAGGGTGTCCTTCAACGCCAGCAAATGCTCGATGGGCGAGCGGCGGTGGTAGAACACACCCATGGAAAATACCGTGTCAAAGCCTTCCAGGTTCGCCGGCAAGTCTTCGAACGGGAACGGCAAATGCCAGGCCTTGGGCTCGGACAAGTAGCGCTGCACGGCCTGGAACTGGCAGAAGAACAGCCAGTTGGGGTCCACGCCAATCACGCTGTCGGCTCCGGCGCCGAGCATGCGCCACATGTAGTAGCCGTTGCCGCAGCCCACATCGAGGATGCGCTTGCCTTTGAGGTCCAGGTGCGGCGCGACCCGCGACCACTTCCAGTCCGAACGCCATTCGGTGTCCACATGCACACCGAACAGGTGGAACGGGCCTTTGCGCCAGGGGCTTAGCCCCATCAGCGCCGTGTACATCTGTGCGCGTGTGGCGTCGTCGCAATCGGTGTCCAGCGCCAGGCCGTTGAGCAAATCTACGCTGTTGGGCTGGATCTTCGGCAGTGCATCCAAGGCGCTCTGCCAGCGCTCCAGGTCGCCATGGCCTTTTTCCATCTTGCTATCGAGCTGCGCTTGCAGGCCCTGGGCCCACACGGCCAGGGGAGTGCCGACCAGGTGGCGGGCGAGGGGGGACAAATCAATCATGGCAAGGCAATCAACGAGGCAAAGTTAAGACACTGGAACCACGGCACGACTTTCGAGAACCCGGCCGCCAGCAGGCGTTCGCGGTGTTCTTCGAGGCTGTCGGGCTTCATGACGTTTTCGATGGCGCTGCGCTTCTGGGCGATTTCCAGCTCGCTGTAGCCGTTGGCGCGCTTGAAGGCGATATGCAGGTCGGTCAGCAGCGCGTGTTCTTCAACATCGTTGAAGCGCAGCTTTTCCGAGAGGATCAATGCCCCGCCCGGCAGCAGCGCCTGGCGAATGCGGCCAAGCAACGCCAGGCGCTCCTGGGGGGCGATAAATTGCAGGGTGAAGTTCAGGGCCACCACCGAGGCGGGTTTGAATTGCAGGGCGAGAATATCGCCCTCGATCACCTCCACGGGCAGCAACTCCTGGAACATCGAGTCCTGGCCATTGAGGTATTCGCGACAGCGCTCGACCATCGCGGCGGAGTTATCCACGGCGATCACCCGGCAACCCTCGGTGCGTACATGGCGGCGCAGGGCTTGGGTCACGGCACCCAGGGAAGAGCCCAGGTCATACAGCACGCTACCCGGTTGGGCAAATTGCGCGGCCAGCACGCCGAGGTTCTCGACGATGGTGGGGTAACCCGGCACCGAGCGCTTGATCATGTCCGGGAACACCCGCACCACATCCTCGTTAAAGGCGAAGTCCGGCACCTGGGGCAGGGGCTGGGCGAATAGGCGATCGGGTTCTTTGCTCACGGCTGTTCCGGCGACGGTGGGGGAAAGGCCGGCATTTTAGCCAAGTTGGCCCTCGGATGCGCGGGTTGTCTGATGGAAAGCCGAGGCGGTGATGCCCCACTGCCCGAGCCAGTAGGTGGCGATCAGCAAATACGGCGCTGCCTCGAACGCCAGCACAAACCGGTTGATGCCGATCAGTGCGTCGGAAACCACAAACGACACCGCACCCGCCGCCGCCAGCCACGCTGAACGCTTGGGCCCCTCGCTGCCCAGTCGCGCCAGCGCGCGCCAGAGCATGGCACTGATCACCAGTGCGTAAACCACCACCGGTATCAGCAATTCACCGAGGCCGTGGGAGATCAGGATGCTCAGCAAGATTGCGCCTACGCCGAGGGCCAGCACCAGCGGCAGCAGCGCCAAGCGCCGACAGTCACTGAAATAAGCTTTGAGATAGGCCAGGTGCGCGAACAGAAACGCGCCCAGGCCAAAGATAAACAAGTCGCCTGGCCAGGCGAGCAACACGTCGCCCACCAGGGAAAAAATCAACCCCAGGCTGATCCAGCGTCGATACTCGGTGGGCGGCGCGTCATGCAGCCAACCCAGCAGTGCCAGCACCGGCAGTGGCTTGACCAGCAGGCACAGCAGCGTCGCATGGGTCGCCAGGCCATAGACAAAGGTGCCGGCGCCCATCAAGGCAAGGATCAGCCATGGCATATCAGTTCACCGTAATGGCGCAGTCAAAGGTTTCGGCAGGTTCGGCCTCCGGCTCCCAAGGTTGCTGGGATGTCAGGCGCAAACGCCCTTGCCCTGCGGCAAACGCCTGGAAGCGCCAGGTGGACTGGCCGCCACCGCCGATCACGCCGGACTCGGTGCTGCTGTAGACCTCGGGGCTCAAGGCGCGCAACACGCCGCCCGCGGAGTCCTGGATGGCCCAGCGGTAACCGGTGGTGGGGTTGCTGGGCAGGGTGAGGATCAGGTTTTGCCCGTTTTTAAGCTGGAGCGGGCAGGCGCTCTGGTTGTCCACGCTGACGTTTTGCTTGGGGGCACTGGCGCATGCGGCCAGCAAGACAAGGCTCAAGGGAAGAAGCAGGCGGGCAGCGGTCATGAAGGCTCCGTTAATACACGACGAAGGGGGAGCATAACCGAAGATGAGACAAGGTGTGACAAGAGGCGGGCGGTATGGCGGCTGGCGCCATCGCGGGCAAGCCCGCTCCCACACTTGACCGCGTTGTCATTAACAACACTGATCCCTGTGGGAGCCGGGCTTGCCCGCGATAGGGCCAGTCCAGGCGCTGGAGATCTATCAGAAGAGCACCTTCGCCACATCCGCAAACCGCTTGGCAAAGTGCACCGTCATCCCTTCCTTCAAATAGTCCGGCAACTCTTCAAAGCTGCCACGGTTGGGCTCCGGCAAAATCAACTCGTGAATCTTCTGGCGCCGCGCCGCAATCACCTTCTCGCGCACCCCGCCAATCGGCAGTACATGCCCGGTCAAGGTCAGTTCGCCGGTCATCGCCACGCCTTTTTTCGGCGGTTGGTTGCGGGCCAGGGACAGCAACGCACTGGCCATGGTCACGCCGGCACTCGGGCCGTCTTTGGGGGTGGCGCCTTCTGGCACGTGCAAGTGCACGAAGGCTTCGTCGAAGAACTTCGCATCGCCGCCAAACGACTTCAGGTTGGAACTGATGTAGCTGTAGGCGATTTCGGCGGACTCTTTCATCACTTCACCCAACTGCCCGGTGAGCTTGAAGCCGCGGTTGAGCGTGTGGATGCGCGTCGCTTCGATCGGCAAGGTGGCGCCGCCCATGCTGGTCCACGCCAGGCCGGTAATCACGCCGGTGCCGGACAGCACTTGCTCATTACGGAATACCGGCATGCCCAGGGAACTTTCCAGGTCCTTGTTGCCGATCTTGATCACTGAGTCCGGCTCATCCAGCAGTTTTACCACCGCCTTGCGCACCAGCTTGCCCAGCTGTTTCTCCAACTGACGCACGCCGGCCTCTCGCGCATAACCGTCGATCAAGGCGCGCAAGGCACCGTCGGTGATGGTCAGGCTGTTTTTGGCCACGCCGGCTTTTTCCAACTGCTTGGGCCACAAGTGACGCTTGGCGATGGCGACTTTTTCTTCGGTGATATAGCCCGACAGGCGAATCACTTCCATGCGGTCCAACAACGGGCCCGGGATCGAGTCCAGGGTGTTGGCGGTGCACACGAACAGCACTTTGGACAGGTCCAGGCGCAGGTCCAGGTAATGGTCGAGGAATTCGACGTTCTGTTCCGGGTCCAGGGTTTCCAGCAGCGCCGACGCCGGGTCGCCCTGGAAGCTCTGACCCATCTTGTCGATCTCGTCGAGCATGATCACCGGGTTCATCACTTCCACGTCTTTCAACGCCTGCACCAGCTTGCCGGGCAGGGCGCCGATGTAGGTGCGCCGGTGGCCCTTGATCTCGGCCTCGTCGCGCATGCCGCCAACACTGAAGCGATAGAACGGCCGCCCCAGGGATTCGGCGATGGACTTGCCCACACTCGTCTTGCCCACGCCCGGCGGGCCTACCAGCAATACGATGGAACCGGCGACTTCGCCCTTGTAGGCGCCCACGGCGAGGAATTCGAGGATGCGGCTCTTGATGTCATCCAGGCCCGCATGGTGCTTGTCGAGCACTTTGCGCGCGTGCTTGAGGTCGAGTTTGTCTTCCCCGTACACGCCCCACGGCACGGAAGTGGCCCAGTCCAGGTAGTTGCGCGTGACGGCGTATTCCGGCGAACCGGTTTCCAGGATCGACAGTTTGTTCAGTTCTTCATCAATGCGTTTTTTCGCTTGCGCCGGCAACACCTTGCCTTGCAGGCGCTGTTCGAACTGTTCGACGTCGGCGCTGCGATCGTCCTTGGTCAGACCCAGCTCCTGCTGGATGACCTTGAGTTGTTCCTTGAGGAAGAACTCCCGCTGGTGCTCGCCGATCTTGCGGTTCACTTCGGCGGAGAGTTCTTTTTGCAGACGCGCGACTTCTACCTCTTTGCGCAGCATCGGCAGCACTTTTTCCATGCGCTTGAGCATGGGCACGCAGTCCAGCACTTCCTGCAGCTCATTACCTGTCGCCGAGGTGAGAGCGGCGGCAAAGTCGGTGAGCGGCGACGGGTCGTTGGGGCTGAAGCGGTTGAGGTAGTTCTTCAACTCTTCGCTGTACAGCGGGTTGAGGGGCAGCAGTTCCTTGATCGCATTGATCAGCGCCATGCCGTAGGCCTTGACCTCATCGGTCGGCTCGCTGGGCTGGTGCGGGTATTCGACTTCCACCAGGTAAGGTGGGCGGTGGTGCTTGAGCCAGGTCTTGATGCGCACGCGGGTCAGGCCCTGGGCGACGAACTGCAGCTTGCCGTTCTCGCGGCTGGCGTGGTGCACCTTCACCAGGGTGCCGTACAGCGGCAGGGCGGAGGTGTCGAAGTGCCGTGGGTCTTCGGGCGGCGTGTCCATGAAAAACAGCGCAAGGGAATGGTGGTCGGATTTGCTCACCAGCTCCAGGGTTTCGGCCCAGGGTTCTTCATTGACGATCACCGGCAACACTTGTGCCGGGAAAAACGGCCGGTTGTGGATCGGGATGATGTAGACCTTGTCCGGCAGGTTTTGCCCAGGCAGGGCCAGGCCAGTATTGGACGAGGGGGCTTCAGCGTTTTCGGGGTCGGCGTAATCGTTGAGGTCGTAATCTGGAAATTCTTGCTGGTCGCTCATGGGGCACCTGCATCAGTAAGTATGCAGGTTAGATGGGGCGGGGTTGCGGTGGTTTCAATGGGGGGGCGTCGTTAGCAACAATTTGCATGAAATAACGGGAGAGTTGCGGTCAACGTACTTTACCCCTGAGCTTTTCGAACTGATCGTCAATAATGTGACGGCTAGACCCAGCTTTTATTGGGTTTACTTATCCCCAGTCCCAGCTAACCTGCTTTAATAAAATTCCCCATAAAAAAGGATGTTTTTTTGACGCCGGTTAGCAGTCGGCAGGGACGCGTATGACACAAGGAAAGCACGGCCAAGAGCGACGAGCGCGGCCCGAGGGCGCGGCCATGCACTGGCGCCACACGTTTCAGACCCGCATAGCCGGGGTGCTGGCGCTGTTGTTGCTGGTGGTCGTGGCCGCCACCTATTTTGCCGTGCACACTGCCACCACCCGTGCGGTGGAGAACCAGGCCGACGTACAGTTGAACACCGGGCGGCAGGTGTTCGAGCGCCTGCTGGACCTGCGCGGGCGGCGCTTGCAGTACGGGTTGGACTGGCTCACCGCCGATGGGCCGTTCAAGCAGGCGGTGGCCGGCGGCCGGACGGTGCCGATCCTGGAGGCCTTGGGCACCCATGGCACCGGGGTCAGTTCCAGCGAGGTGGTGGTGCTGGGCCTGGATGACAGGGTCATGGTCAGTACCCTGCTGGTGCAGACGCGGGGCCAGTTGTTCCCGTATGCCGATGCCTTGCGCAAGGCGCGGCGCAGCGGCCAGCAAATGTTGATCGTCGCCATGGCCGGGCGCCCCTATTTGCTGGTGCAAAAAGATGTGCTCGGGCCTGTGCCGATCGCACGCGTGGTCATGGGCTTTCCCATGGACACGCAATTCGCCCATGAACTGCGCTCCATGAGCAACCTGGAGGTGTCGTTCCTCAGTGTGCAAGACGGCCATCTCGGTCAGTTGTTCACCACCCACCCTGGCAATTGGCGCCCAAGCATTATCAACCTCTTGCATGGCACGCAGGTCGATCCTGAGGCGAAGATCCAGCTGTTCCATGGCCAGCGTGTGCTCAGCCAGGTGTTGCCCCTGGCCAACAGCGGCGAAGGCGATGAAGTGCGCGTGTTGCTGCAAAGCCCGCTGGACCATGCGCTGGAATCCTTCGCGCCGCTGGACCGGCAGTTCATGGGGATTGCCCTGGCGGTGCTGCTGGTCTCGCTGGCGGTGGCATTATTCCTGGCGCGGCGCGTGTCACGCCCGCTCAATGCGCTGGTGCAAGCCGCTGAACGGATCGGGGCCGGTGACTACCGCACCCCGGTGCGGGTGCGCAGCCACGACGAGTTCGGCCTGCTGGCGCGTGCGTTCAATGCCATGCAAAGCGGCATCGCCCTGCGCGAACGGCAACTGGCCCACAATGCCTTGCATGACCCGCTCACCGGATTGCCCAACCGTGCCCTGGCCATGGAGCGCCTGGGCAGTGCGATCAGCGCACGGCGGTCGGTGGTGTTGCTGTACGTGGGGATCGAAAACTACCGGATCATCAGCGAAGGGTTTGGCCCCGAAGGTGTCGAGCACATGTTGTGCGAGGCCAGCCGCTGCTTGTCCAGTAGCCTGTTGGCCAGCGACACCGCGGCGCGCATTGCCGGCAGTGAGTTTCTGTTGTTGCTGGAAAACACCGAGATCGACTGCGCCGTGGCCCGCGCCGACCAGTTGCATGGGGCGTTGACCGAACCCCTGCGCATCGGCAATGACGAAGTGCGCCATGAGGTGAGCATCGGCATCGCCGCGTACCCTGCCGATGGGCAGCAGGTGGAAGAGTTGATCAACCGCGCGGCCATCGCCCGGCACGACGCGGCCAACCTGCCGGGGCATTTGCAGATCTACCAACCGGACCGCGACCTCGCTCACCAACGCCAGATCACCCTGATTCGCGACTTGCGCCGCGCCGTGATCGAAGGCGAGTTGTTCCTGTGCTACCAGCCCAAGCTCGACCTGCGGCACGGGCACGTGAGCCAGGCCGAAGCCTTGCTGCGCTGGCAACACCCGACGCTGGGGCAAGTGTCTCCCGGGGAGTTCATTCCTTTGGCCGAACGCACTGGCAGCATGGGTGCCCTGACCCTGTGGGTGATCGAGGAAGCCATCCGCCAGATTGCCGAATGGGCACAGCGTGGGCTGGTTATCCAGCTGTCGGTGAACATCTCCGTGAACGACTTGGCGGATGATGACTTGGCGATTCGCGTCACTGCGCTATTGGCTCAATACCATGTGGGCGCCGAGCATTTGATTTTTGAAATCACCGAGAGCGCCATCATGCACAACCCGCAGCAGGCCCTCAGCGTGCTGGAGCAGCTGCGCAATTGCGGGATCAGCCTGTCGGTGGATGATTTCGGCACCGGTTACTCCTCCCTCGCACAGTTGCAGCGCCTGCCGGTACAAGAGCTGAAGATCGACCAGTCCTTTGTGCGCAACCTCGACAGCACCAGCGGCGACGGGGTGATCGTGCGCTCCACCATCGAGATGAGCCATAGCCTGGGGCTCAAGGTGGTGGCCGAGGGCGTGGAGTTCGAACACAGCCTCACCTTGCTCAAACGCTGGAGCTGCGACACGGCCCAGGGCTACCTGATCAGCCGGCCGCTCAATGCCACGGCGTTCGAGCGGTGGATGCGGCGTGAGCGGGTGCCAACCTAGACAGTTTAACTGTGGCGAGGGAGCTTGCTCCCGCTGGAGTGCGAAGCGCTCCCAGGATTTTGGGGCCGCTGCGCAGCCCAGCGGGAGCAAGCTCCCTCGCCACAGGGGGGCTACTTTGGCAGCGTTCAAGCGACCAGGGCTTGCAATCGCACCCACAACCTTTGGACATGCTGACGCTCGGTGCCCAGCGCGCCGATGGACACCCGCACCATCCAGCGCTCATCGAGGATGGCGGGTGTGACGTAGGCATCGCCTGACTGGTTGAGTTTTTCTGCCCAGGCTCGCGTGTGATGATCCAGTGCCTGGCCTTCCAAACCCGGCGGCTCATGGCGAATGCACAGGGTTTGCAAGGCGGGCGTGGCCACCAGCGTCCAGTGTTCGCTGGCTTCGATCTGCTCTGCCAGCCAGCGCGCATTGACCAGGTCTCGACGCAACCGTGCTTGCAGGCCGCTGACGCCTTGCTCGCGTATCAGGAACCACAACTTCAAGGCGCGGAAACGGCTGCCCAGGGAGATCCGCCAGTCACGGTAGTTTCTGACTTGGCCGTCTGCGCTGGACTGCAGGTAACTCGGGTTGGTGGTCATGATGCGAATCAAATGCTCGGGGTCGCGCACGAAGTACACCGAGCAATCGAAGGCCGCGCCCAGCCATTTGTGCGGGTTGAGCACTAGCGAGTCAGCCTTTTCGATGCCATCCCACAAGGCCCGGCATTCCGGCAGGATCATTGCGGCGCCGGCCATGGCCGAGTCCACATGCAGCCACAGGCCGTAGCGTTGGGTGAGGTCGCCAATGGCCGCCAGAGGGTCGATCGCCATGGCAGCCGTGGTGCCGGTGGTGGCAATCACCACGCAGGGCGTGTTGCCGGCGGCCAGGTCCTGTTCGATGGCGTGCGCCAGTGCCTGGGGCGACATCGCATTGTGTGCGTCGGTGGCGATGGTGCGGATATGGTTCTGGCCGAACCCGGCCAGGATCGCCGCTTTGTTGACCGAGCTGTGGGCATGGGCTGAGGTGTAGACGATCAGGGGCGCGCCACTGTTTTGCAGGCCGTTGTGCATCAGCGCGTAATCGGAGCTGCGTTCCCGGGCGCTGATAAGCGCCACCAGCGTGGAGGTGGACGCAGAGTCCTGGATCACACCGCTCCACGTGTTGCCCAGGCCGAGCATGTCGCGCAGCCAGTCAGTGGTGACTTCCTCTATTTCGGTGAGGGCCGGGCTGGATTGCCAGGACAACCCAATCACACCCAGGCCGGTGCTCAGGCAATCGCCCAGCACTGAGGACAGTTCCACATTGGAAGGGAAGAACCCGAAGAAACTGGGATGCTGCCAATGCAGCAAGCCGGGCATGATCAGTTTTTCGACGTCGCCCATGATCTGTTCGAACGGTTCGGCGGTTTCAGGCGGGCTGACCGGCAGGGCGGCTTTGATCTCGCCAGGTTGGGTGGTGGGCTGCACGCCGCGTTGTTCGATGTTCTGTCGGTAGTCTGCAATCAGGTCGATCATGGCATAGCCATGTTGGCGGAATTCTTCGGGGGTCATAGGTAAACGTCCATGTGCACGAGCAATAAAAGTATTAGCACCAGAAGTAAAACGGTTCACCGGGGGTATAGCCGATAAACGACTGCATGCTGACGCGTTTTCCCGAATCGAACCCGCAGATGGCGTGGGGGCGGCGGGTATTGATGAGCACCAGTTCGTTCTTGCGTGGGCGGATGCGCAGCGGTTTTTGTAAACACTCTTCGGGCAGTTGGGCACCTTCGAAGCGCTTGACCTCATCATAGCTAAAGGCTTGGGTATCCCAGATGATCAACTCGCCCCCCGAAGGCGGTGTTTGCAGGTAGATATTGGCGCTGAATTGATGCTGCAGTTCAGCGATTGTGCGGGGCAGGCAATCCACATGGGGCACCGTTTCCGAGAGGTGCGCCGTCTCCGGGAACATGACGCGGATGATCCCGCAAAACATCGGTCGGCCCTGGAACGAAGCGGCTGTTGCACCTTGCGGCCAGAGCGCCTGGAACTGTTCCATCAGCTGTTGAATGGGCGGTTTTTGCGGCGCACAGAGGCTGTCGATAAGGCCGCGCATACGGGCCGCGTCTGCATAATATTTTTCTTGGGCATCACCGCCGGCGGCCTTACCGTACGTGGAATTGAACGGGGTGCCCCAGCGATGCACGCCATAGAAGTGCTGAACGACGCGGCCCGCTTCGTAGGTTTCATGGCCGTAGTGTTCCAGCGTGGCGGTATCGTCGATGGCCTGAATCAACCGTGCGCTGGTGGTTGCGTTGGCAAATTCAGGTACCCGAATGGCAAGCACTTGGCCACTGATGAGTTTTTTCAAACTGGCAGTATTGAGGTGTTCAAGCTCCAGGATTTTTGTGGGGGTGGAAAGAATCGGTTTTGTAGCGACATGGTCCGTCATGCAGTGAAGCTCCCTTTAAAGTTTTATCCGTACGCTTTTGTATTACGCAGGGCGTATGCACTAAATTAGTTTTAAAGGGTTGAGGGGAAACCACGGGGGCATTTTCAGCAGGCAAAAAAAAGCGGCTGCCCATCCGGGCAGCCGCTTTTTTGTACCGCCAGCGTTGCTTAATCTGGCAGTTTGAACGCCATTACATAGTCACCCTGCTTGGTCCCCAGGGAGCCGTGACCGCCCGCCATGACCAGCACGTATTGCTTGCCGTCCTTGCCGGTGTAGGTCATCGGGGTGGTTTGCGCGCCTGCAGGCAGGCGGCCTTCCCACAATTGCTTGCCGTTTTTCACGTCATAGGCACGCAGGTACTGGTCCAGGGTACCGCTGAGGAACGCGACGCCACCGGCGGTGGTGAACGTACCACCCAGGCTAGGCACGCCCATGGTCAGTGGGATTGGAACCGGCGAGCTGTCACGCACGGTGCCGTTCTTGTGCATCCAGATGGTCTGGTGGGTGGTCAGGTCGACCGCCGCCACGTAGCCCCAGGCCGGTGCCTGGCACGGCAGGCCCATCGGCGACAGCAGTGCTTCAAGGATCACACCATACGGGGCGCCTTTGTTCGGCTGCACGCCTTCGGTTTCGCTGACGCGTGGGCCTTGCTTGGCAATGTCGGCAGCCGGGATCAGCTTCGATTTGAACGCCATGTAGCTTGGGTTCACGAAGGCGATCTGGCGTACCGGGTCAACCGAGATACCGCCCCAGTCGAACACGCCGAAGTTGCCTGGGTACACGATCGAACCTTGCAGGGACGGCGGCGTGAACGGGCCGTCGTAGCGCATGGATTTGAAGTCGATCCGGCACAGCATCTGGTCGAACGGTGTCACGCCCCACATGTCGCGCTCTTTCAACGGCGGCGGCATGAAGTTCAGGTCGGACTTGGGTTGGGTCGGGGAGGTGCGGTCGCCCGCCACTGCGCCCTGTGGCACCGGGATTTCATTGACCGGCACCACTGGCTGGCCCGTGGCGCGGTCCAGCACGTAGATGCTGCCTTGCTTGGTCGACGCCATCACTGCCTGCTTCACGCCCGCAGCGGTCTTGATGTCGATCAGCGAAGGCTGGCCGCCCACGTCCATGTCCCACAGGTCGTGGTGGGTGAACTGGAAGGTCCACTTCACGTGGCCGGTGTCGATGTCCAGGGCGGTCAGGCCCGCGGCATATTTCTCGGACTCATCGGTACGGTCGCCGCCGTACTGGTCGGGCATCTGGTTGCCCATCGGCAGGTAGAGCATGCCGAGTTTTTCATCCACGGCGAACATGGACCACATGTTCGGCGAGTTGCGGGTGTAGGTCTTGCCCTCGGCCAACGGGGTGGTGTCGTCCGGGTTGCCGCTGTCCCAGTTCCACACCAGCTTGCCGGTGTGCACGTCGAACGCGCGGATCACGCCGCTTGGCTCGTCGATGGAAACGTTGTCGGTCACGTGACCGCCGATCACGACCAGGTTCTTGGTCACGGCCGGTGGCGACGTGGAGTAGTAACCGCCTGGGGCGAAGCTGCCGATGTTGGCGCGCAGGTCGACCTGGCCTTTGTCACCGAAGTCTTCGCACATCTTGCCGGTGTCGGCGTTCAGGGCGATCAGACGGGTGTCGGCAGTCGGCACGAAGATACGTTTCGGGCAGGCATTCGGTGCGGCGGCCGGGCTGGCGCTGCCAGTCGGGCTCTGCTCGGAAGCGTAGGCAACGTCATCGTGGTACGACACGCCGCGGCAGGTCATGTGCGCCCAACCTTTGAAGCTCTCAGCACCCTGGGTGGTGATCTTCGGGTCGAAACGCCAGATTTCCTTGCCGGTATCCGGGTCCAGGGCAATCACTTGGCTGTGCGGTGTGCACACGTAGAGCATGCCATTGACTTTCAGCGGGGTATTTTCCGCGGTGGTTTCACCGGGATCGCCTGGGCCAGGGATGTCGCCCGTGCGATAAGTCCACGCCGGCACCAGCTTATGGGCGTTCTCCGGGGTGATCTGTGCCAGTGGCGAATAACGATCACCAAAGGCCGAGCGGCCATAGGAGTTCCAGTCGCCATCGGCCTGGGTTGGCGCAGCACTGGCCATGCCCGGCACCGCGTCGCGGTCCAGTTGGCCGGTCTTGACCATTTCACCTGGGTTGGTGAATTGGCTGGCCAGGGCAGTAGCGCCCGCCAGCACCACGGCAACGCTCAGCGCGCCAGTGCCCAGCGGTGCGGCTTGGCCACGCAGCAACGGACGACGAAACCACGGCAACAGCATGACGATGCCCAAGGCGAACAGCAGGGCCAGGCGCGGTACCAACTGCCACCAGTCCAGGCCGACTTCCCACAGGGCCCACACGGTGCTGGCGAACAACACCAGTGCGTACAAGCCCAGCGCGGCGCGTTGGGTGGCCAGCAGCAGCACGCCGGTCAGGGTGATGCCGATACCGGCCAGCAGGTAGTACAGCGACCCGCCGAGCATGCTCAGCTTGACACCGCCAGCCAGCAAGGCCAGCCCCATGATCAGCAGCAAGACGCCTAGCAGCCTGGGCAACAGGCGGCTTGGGCTTGAGGCACCATCAGTGCTCATAGTGTGTTTCTCCGTTACGTTGGAATTATGTAACCCCGTGCTTCACTCACTGTAGATGACGATTCGGCTCGGGCTTGGTTCATCGTTATTTTTGGTTTTTTCTGTGGATAACGTGGTTATCCACAGGCGGGCAATCAATCCCCTGGCGCAGGTCGATTCAAGACAGCGCTGTCTTTGTGCAGGAAGAGATTCGGCAAAGGGAGTCGACCGGGAGGTGAAGCGTTTCAGATTGTTGCGAAGGATAATGCGGCGGGGCGTTTTGAGAAAGGGTGAATCGCAAGATGCATCATTTCAGTTTTGGTAACAGTGACAGATAGTCGCTGCAATACCGATCAGTCACGCGAACGCAATGCTCAACGCGACGACGATCAAATGTGGGAGCTGGCTTGCCTGCGAAGACGTTGGTCCAGCAAACAGTGATGTTGACTGACCCAGCGCTTTCGCGGGCAAGCCCGCTCCCACAAAGGATTTGCGGTGATGATTAGAACGTAGTGCGAACGCCGAACTGAACGCTTCTACCTGGCGCCGGCGCGATGTCGCGCAGGATCGAGCTGGCATAGCGCACGGTCTGGTTGGTCAGGTTCTCGCCATTGACGAACGCCAGCCACTGGCTGCCGCCCACATTGAAGCGATACCCCGCGCTGGCACCGAGGGTGGTGTAGCCATCGGTGCCGCTTTCGTTGTCCGGCACACGCCCTTGGCCTGCGGCATGTTCCACATCGATACGCGCCTGCCAGCGATCCAGTTCCCACAGCAAGCCGCTGTTCAAACGCAATGGCGCAATGCGCGGCAAGGCTTCGCCGGTGTCCAGGTTGGTGGCGCGGGTGTAGTCGCCCGACAGTTCCAGCGCAAACTTACCGTAGGCGCCTTCGCCGAGCTTCCAGTGATCCTGGGCTTCGAAGCCGGCGAAACGTGCGCGCACGCCAGAATATTCGTACTCGGGAATACCACTCGCGTCCTCTTCGCCTTCATCGTTCAGGGTACGACCCGTGCCCAACAAGCCGATGTAATTGGAGAAGTGGCTATAGAACACGCCGAAGCTGCCCTTGTGGGTGCCGTTGTCAAAGCGCAGGGCCAGGTCGCTGGACACGGCCTTTTCTTTCTTCAGGTTGGCATCGCCCAACTCGTAGGTACCGGTGGCAACGTGGGCGCCGTTGGCGTACAGCTCGTAAAAGGTCGGCGCGCGTTCGGTGTAGCCGAGGGTGGCGGCCAGGGACCAGATCGGCGTGAGGGTGTACACCGCACCAGAAGAGAGGCTACCGGCGGTGAATTCACTGCTCTTGTCGGCATTGGCAAAACGCTCGTTGCCTTTGGCGTTCGGGTCGACGCTGGTGTGTTCCAGGCGTGCGCCGAGGCTGAGTTTCAGGCGTTCGGTGGCTTGTATTTCTTCGAGGATAAACAGCGCGCCGGCGTTGGTGTCGGTCTGCGGCACGAAGGCTTCTTCGCCCAGGGCCGAGAACTCGTTGCGGGTCACTTGGGCGCCGACCACGCCATCGAATGGGCCAATCGGCTGGTGACGAGCTTCCACCCGCGCTTCATAGCCTTTGTTCTTGAAGGTGGTGCCGGTTTCACCGCCTTCGATTTCGCGGTGTTCGTAGTCGGTGTACCCGGCGTCGATTTTCACCGAGGTAAACGGCCCTTGCAGGTTGCGGACCTCGGAGGCAAAGGCGTAGTGGTCCTGTTTCATGCGGATGCGCACATCCTGCTCGGCAGGTGAGCCGTAGTTACTGTCGTAGTTGCTGTAGGACAGCCCGGCATAACCATCGTCCCAGGTGTAGGAACCGCCCACCGCGCCGCCGTCCTGGCGCCCATTGCTGTTACCCAGGCGCCCGTTTTTGCCGGGGCCGTTTTCGCTCTCCGGCGCGTGGCGGCTGTGGGCGTAGCCTGGGATTTTAAGGTCGTTGAACTCGCGCGCATTGGCATCCAGGTGCAAGGCGAAGGTGCCATTGCCCGCTTCCAGCTTGCCGGCGCTGCTGCGGGTGGTGTCGGCGCCGCCGTAGCGCAACTCGCCAGCGCCATGGATGCCTTCGATGGCTTCGGTGGGGATGCGATTGTCGAAGGTGTTGACCACCCCACCGATGGCGCTGCCGCCGTACAGCAGGGCGGCCGGGCCCCTTACGATTTCGATGCGGTCAACGTTGATCGGGTCCAGGGGCACCGCGTGGTCGTAGGACAGCGACGAGGCATCCAGCGCCCCCACGCCGTTGCGCAGGATGCGAATGCGGTCGCCATCCTGGCCGCGAATGATCGGGCGGCTGGCCCCCGGGCCAAAGTACGAAGACGACACGCCCGGCTGCTTGTTCAGGGTTTCACCGAGGCTGCCTTTTTGTTGCAGGGTCAGGTCATCGCCTTCCAGCACGGTGGTGGGCGAGGCGAGTTGTGTGCTGCCCAGCGGGTTGCCAGTGACCACTTGGGGTGGCAGTTCCAGGGCATGGGCCTGGGAGCCAATCAACAGGGCGGCGGCGAGGGGCGACAAGCGCCAGAGAGAAGGCAGCGACATCGGATATTCCTGGGCAAAATGACTGATAACTTAAGTTACAATATAACATCTCTTTTTTGTTAGGGAGGGGAACTTTTCCTGGCGGGCTATATTCAATGCCATGCTTCCACCTGCACGCCCCGTCGGCTAAGGTGCG
Source organism: Pseudomonas sp. PA-1-6B (assembly GCF_021609545.1). NCBI lineage: Bacteria > Pseudomonadati > Pseudomonadota > Gammaproteobacteria > Pseudomonadales > Pseudomonadaceae > Pseudomonas > Pseudomonas sp. PA-1-6B. Next base: position 23,541 of record NZ_WJZM01000019.1, on the reverse strand, counting down.
CGGCTGTGTTTCCTCTTTTTGCAAAAGGCCCGGCATGACCGCGACAAGCAACGACCCGCTCCACGGTGTGACCCTGCAGCACGTGCTCACCACCCTGGTGGAACATTACGAGTGGAGCGGCTTGGCCGAGCGCATTGATGTCCGCTGCTTCAAGAGTGACCCGAGCATCAAGTCGAGCCTGACCTTCCTGCGCAAGACGCCCTGGGCGCGGGAAAAAGTCGAAGGGTTGTACGTCAAGCTGATGCGCACCAAACGCCCGCTGGACTGAGCCCATGAAGCGTTTTGTCGCAACGGCTGCACTCGCCGGTTGGGTGGGGTTGGCGATCCAGCAATATCTGATTCTGTATTCGCGCTGGGCCAGTGGCGCGAGCTTGCTGGGCGGCCTGATCAGTTTCTTAAGCTTCTTCACCGTTCTGACCAATACCCTGGTGGTCGTGGTGCTCAGCTATTCACTGGTCAAGCGCGACTCAGCCGCCAAGCGGTTCTTCCTCGCGCCTCGCATCAGTAGCGCGATTGCCGCGAGCATCGTGGTGGTGAGCCTGGCCTACAACCTGCTGCTGCGGCATCTGTGGAGCCCGCAAGGCTTTCAATTTATCGCCGATGAATTGCTGCACGACGTCATGCCGTTGTTGTTTGTGGTGTATTGGTGGCGGTGCGTGCCCAAGGGTACGTTGCGGCTCAAACACATTGCCGGCTGGGTGATCTACCCATTGGTGTACTTCGGTTATGTGCTGCTGCGGGGGCATATGCTCGGGCAGTATCAGTACCCGTTCATGGATGTGGACAGCCTCGGTTATCCACAAGTGTTTGTGAATGCCGGAGGGATTTTGGCAGGGTTTATCGTCATTGGGCTGGTGATCGTTGGCCTGGACAAGCGCCTCAAATCACCCTCGATTTAAAGTGAGCGCCATTAAGGTGGGAGCAGGCTTGCCTGCGATAGCATCACCTCGGTGTAACTGATAAACCGAGGTGCTTGCATCGCAGGCAAGCACCACCTTTATTCTTCGTCGCTACCTTCGGCACGCCAGTAGCCCACGGCCTTGAGGTATTGCTCATTGACCTTGTGCGTATCCAGCAGCACCCGCCGTACCTGGCGCGACAGCTTGGTTTCGGTGGCGACGAAGCTGTACAACGCCCCGCTGGGCAGCGTCAGGTTGCGCACCACATCGAGCAGATCATCCTGGCCGCGCATCACCCAAATAATCTCGACGTCCGCCGCGCTTTGCAGCATTTGTTGTTCCGCCGCATCCGCGATTTCAATCACCGCCAGCACCTTGCGCCCGGCCGGCAGTTCTTCCAGGCGTCGACCGATGGCGGGCAGGGCGGTTTCGTCGCCGATCAGCAGGTAGCTGTCGAAAATGTCCGGCACGATCATCGAGCCTCGTGGCCCACCGATATACAGGTGCTGACCGACCTGCGCCTGCTCGGCCCAGGTAGACGCAGGGCCATCGCCATGCAGCACGAAGTCGATATCCAGCTCGCCGATTTTCAGGTCGTAGCGTCGTGGCGTGTAGTCGCGCATGGCCGGTTGCGGGCCGTCGCCCTTGATGGCGAACGTCGGGCTTTCCAGCGCCGCTTGCTCGGCGGCGTTCTGCGGGAACAGCAGCTTGATGTGATCGTCGCTGCCCAGGCTGATAAAGCCCGCCAGCTCGGGCCCGCCCAGTGTGATGCGGCGCATGCGCGGGGTGATGTCCACCACCCGCAGCACTTCCAGGCGGCGGCGTTTGATTTCGTGAGTCACGCGATGAATGGCTTGTGTGTTCATTGGTCTGTCCCGTCGGCAATGGCTTGGGCGGTGCGATTGAGCAGCGCCGCAACACGAACGATTTCCTGCGGGCTCCAGTGCCCGTTGTGCGAATGCAAGGCATGGCGCAGGTTGTGCACCGCCTCATGAATCTCGGGTGGGCGATCGTGGCCGCGCAGCGAGCGTTTGCTCACATCGATGCGCATGCGCACGCCGTCCAGAGCAACCGCTTGCTCGCTTAAGAAGAGACGACCGGCGTCGGTGATTGTGTAGTGTTTTTTCCCGCCTTCGGCAGTGCCGCTGATCAGCTCGCTCTCTTCGAGGAAGGTCAGGGTCGGGTAGATCACGCCGGGGCTGGGGCTGTAGGCGCCGTCGAACAGGCTTTCGATGCGGCGGATCAGGTCGTAGCCGTGGCATGGCTGTTCGGCGATCAGCGCCAGCAGCAGTAATTTCAGATCACCCGGTGCGAAGACGCGAGGACCGCGACCACCACGTTTTTCGAATTCACCGCGAGATTCGTTTCTCATGCAGGCTCTCCAGACAGGTTTAGATATAACTTAAGATATATCTTAATGTGACGATAGGGCTGGGCGACCAACGGTCGTCGGCGCCTTTTCCGGCAGAGGACCTTGGAATACGTAGAATACGATTAATTTTAGAGTCATAACTTTAATTAGAGTTTAAACTCAGTTAAGTTTAGGTCCGGCAGATAGTTTGTGGTATTTTTCTGAGCGAAAGTTCTTTTGGTTGGCCCTGTTTTTTGTGTTGTAGTCTTGTTCTTACAGCCACTTTGAAAGTTTTGGCAAAGTGCCATGTTTTTCTCTCAATCCCTGATTATTAGGGCTACGCAGGTGTGAGAGGTTGCCTGCATACCTACTGTTATTTTGAGTTGATCATTGTTTGGCGTTGCAACTAACGGCAGCGCGTTCGTTGTTAAGGCGGTTACTTGGCGACGAATCACTCAATGTTGATAACTACAGGTATTGACCATGTTCAAGAAGTTCGCGATTGCTGTTCCCCTGGCTGTTATGGCGCTGTCCTCCTCGGTAACAGCTTTTGCTGCCGGTGAAGCCAGCCACACCGTCAACATGAAGGCCACCATCCCGACTACGGTGTTCCACGCCCAGCCGCGTGACCCGAACTGGGGTCGCGATGAAACCATGACCTACAACCTGGTCAGCGGTGAGCTGGCGCCGTTGAGCGCCATCTACGACATCAAGAACACCAATGGTTCGGTTCACGCCTACATCGAAGGCGGCCCGGCCGTGCTGTTCAACGGTGACCCAAGCCAGAACATCCCGCTCACCACCACCCTCAATGGTGTGACCCTGACCGGCACCCCACAGGAAGTGGTCAACGAAGCCGACTCCACCCCAGGCGTAGGTGCGGAGATGCGCATCGTCGCAGCCAAGCCTTCGGCGACTCAGCGCGGTTCGTACACCTCTGTGATGCCAGTGGTCTTCGACGCGGTACTGCCAGTAGGGCCTTGATGCCAATCAATGCCCGCTTGGCGCGGGCATGACTTTTCAGGTCGGCGAATTCCTCCTCCGTTCGCCGGCCTGGTTTTCGATTCTGGTCTCCTGGCATTCAGAGTATCCGTTCATGTTCCCGATGACGCCTATCGCGGCTGCGCTTGCGCTGCTGATATGTACGAGTGCGCTGGCGGCACCTGCTGCTTCCGGTGCAGCCACGCCCGGCAGCCTGATCACTCAGGCCCAAGGCTTGCCCGCAGGCTTTGCCGATCACTTTTTCGATGTACCCCTGGCGGTGCGCGTAGACCTGGACCACCAACTGCTTGGCGAAGCGCTGATCGTGCTGTCCCGGGACGACCGCGTCACCCTGCTCGAATTCACCGACACCGGCGACAGCAAGGTGCCGGCTGCCACCCGCGACACCTGGCAAGGCCTGCTGGAAAAAGGCGTGGCGTTGGGCGCCTGTACCCAGTCTTGCCCGCAAAAGATGATCTCTGCTTACTACAACCTGGAAAGCTCCCAGTTATCGATCCTCACGCAGGACGTTGAACTGAGCAGCGAAGCCCCGCGCTTTTACGACCAGCCCGACGGCGGCAGCCTGGGGTTGATCATCAACAACCAGCTCAACCTCAATGGCGGTCAGCAAGACAGCCTCGGCGGCCGTTATGGTTTGCAAGCCAGTTCCAGCGTGGGCAACTGGAGCCAGGTGTTCAACCTGCAACTGGCGCGCCAGAGCGGTAATGACCAACCCATGCGCCACGCGATTCATGAGCTGTACACCCAGCGTGAACTGGAGGGGCAGTTTTTTCGCCTTGGCCACTTCACCCCCAATTCCGATGGCCTGACCCGTCAACTGCGCAGCTTCGGCGCCAGCCCCGACACCGCCTTGGGCATCATGTACGGCAGTTCCGACAGCCTGGCGATCAACAACCCCAAGCCCAGCGTGTACCCGATCTACGTCACCGCCAACCGTCAGGCAGCGGTAGAGATCTATCGCAACGGCTTGCTGATCAACACCCAGGCCGTGGCCGCCGGCCTGCAAACGCTGGACACCCGGCCACTGCCCGGCGGTATCTATGAAGTGGAAGTACGCCTGGTGGAAGACGGCCTCACCACCAGCACTACCCAGGAGCTGGTGTACAAGCCCGGTAACTGGCGCAACGCCGAAGACCGCTGGCGCTACAACCTGTTCGCCGGGCGCGAAACCAAGCTGTTCAGCAACTGGGACGAGCAAGCCTCAGGTGCGGTGACGGCCGGCGCGTCGCTCAATTACCTGCTGCACCCACGGGTGATTCTTGGCCTGTCGGCCCGCCAGGTGCGCGAGCAACTGCAATATGGCAGCTCGGTGGACTGGACCGTTGCCGACAACACCAGCCTCTATGCCAATGTTTATCAAACCCGTGAACATGGCACCGGCCTTGACCTGCAAGGGCTCTACAGCTTCGGCGCGACCAACCTGGTGTTCAGTCACAACCGCAGCTGGCTCGACACCCGCGACACCTACGAAACCCTGCCCGACGGCACGCGCCTGCGGCGTAACACCTTTGTCGGCCAGGCCAGCAATTCGGCGTTGTCGGTCAACCATCGCCTTGATGCGAAAAACACCTTGAACATGCGGGTGTCCCACAGCCAAGGCAACGTCGAAGGTGCGGGGCTGGACCTGGGCTGGAGCCGTCACGACAGCTTTTTCGGCAGTGATGCCAACTGGCGTTTCTCGGTGTTCGACCGCCCCGGCAGCGCCGGCACCAATGACCAGCGCAACCGTGGCGTGGATGTGAGCCTGAGCGTGAACCTGGGCAGCGAAGGCCGGCAGATTTCCGGCAGCATCGGCACCCGCACCGCCCGTGATGGCGGCCGCGATAACAATGCGTCGATCACGTATCGCCAGAACCTCACCGACCATGTGCTGCAAAGTGTCTCGGCCACGGCGATCACTGATACCTACGGCGTCGGCCTGTCAGGCATGGCCAACTTCAGTACCGACGTGGTCAGCGGCGACGGCTTTGTGCAGCGCAGCTCCTTCAATGGCGATTTCAGTGGTGGCTTGAACCTCAACAGCACCTTCGTCGCGGGCGCCGGGAAAATGCTGCTCAGCAGCCAGTACCAGGGCAACGGCGCGGGGATGATCATCGATGTGGAAACCGACCTCGACGAGATCGCCCTGCGCGCCGACGACCTGGGCGGCGGCAGCGCGGTACTGCGTCCGGGGCGCAACTACGTGCCGGTCTCGGCCTACAAGAGCAGCAGCGTGAGCTTCGACTTCGAAGGCAACCACCCGCCGGCGGCGAACATCCAGCCCGCACGCTCCAGTTACCACCTGAACAAGGGCGGCGTGGACTACCGCAAGATCACCGTGATGAAAACCGTCACCGTACTCGGCCGCCTGCTGGATGAACGCGGCGCGCCGCTTAAAGGCCATCACGTAATCAATCACGCCAGCCGTGGGGTCAGCGAAGTGGACGGGTTCTTCTCCATGGAGATGAGCGCCAGCGCGCCGACCCTGCAGGTGCGCTACCAGAACCAGTTGCTCTGCCAGTTCCGCCTGGACCCGAGCACTGCGCCGGATGAAAACGACGTGCTGATGATCGGTGATCTGCGCTGCACACCGGACACGCTGGCCGAAGCTAACCACAAGGGCGAAACCGCCGGTTGACGGCGGTTGAAACGGGAGTTCATGACCTTGATTACCGCAATGAAAAAACGCTTGGGGCTCTGTGCATTCGCGCTGGTTTTGGGCGCTACCTACAGCTTGCCGGCCCTGGCTATCGTCGAGCAGATCACGGCGGTGTTTCGCCCCGATCCGGCCAACCCAACGAGCAATAAATTCGTCAATACCACGCCGCAAAGTGGCTTGTGTCCCTGGCACGTTCCAGCCAGGTGCGAGGCGGTCAATACCTTCAGTATCCGTAACAGTTCGTTCCGGGCCTATTCCAATGGGCCGATACCGGCGTTTCCGGAGGATCCGCGCCAGAGCGCCTATTTCAAGGTGCCCTCGGCATTTCGCGATCTGCAAGTCACTCATACCGTCACCGGTCGTGCGGAGACGGTACAGATGCGCATTGCAGGTATTGGGGGACGGTGGAATGTCTCTTATCCACCGGGTGTGTCCGGCTGGGCCACGCCAGGTGTGGGCTGGAACACTTATTGGCGAGGGGCGCCGGCACCGTGCTTGCCGATCAATTACATGGCGGCGGGACAAGCGTATGCGCTTTTTTTCTGGATCGTTCCAGAGAACGCCGGAGCCTGCAGCGTTACAAATGGTATGGAAATCGGGCGGATGAGCTACAGCACGCTTGAGTACGGCTACGAACTCAAGACACCAAACCCTCTGGGTATGGACGCTGGTACTTATGAGGGTTCCATCACTTACACCATGGGCCCGGGCGGCGATATGGATTTCGGCACCACCATGATCCCCGACGAAAACACCCTGACCTTCAACTTCATCTTGTCGGTGGAGCACGTGCTCAAGATTGACCTGCCGGCGGGCGGCAATCGCATCGAGCTGTTACCCGAAGGCGGCTGGCAAGCCTGGCTCAACCAGGGGCGGCGCCCGTCGCGGCTATGGCGTGACCAGACCTTCGCAATCTCCGCCAGCTCACGTTTCAAGATGACCCTTGAATGCGGGCTGGTGATCGGCAACACCTGCGGCCTGCGCAACAACGACGGTGACGAAGTGCCGCTTCAAGTCGCCGTGAGCCTGCCCTATGGCTTGCGTGATCAGCACGACCAGGGCGTGAACAAACTGCCCCTGCGCCTCGACGGCGTCGGCACCGAACTGTTCCAGCCGTTGCAGTACGTGAACAACCGCGAGGGCAAGTTGCATTTCGAGGTGGGCAAGGATGACGTCGCCGACATGCTCAAGAAACCCGGCAGCACCTATTCCGGCGTGGCCACGGTGATCTGGGATTCGGAAGTCTAGGCGAGCCCGGCTCGCATATCGGCTCCCTGTGGTGGGCCGCGTTCAATCAATAAGGCGTAATCAAACATGAAACATGCAGTGTTAGGGGCTGGGCTGTTGCTGATGTCATTGGCGGCGCAGGCCGGGCCGGCGATCAATGTCGGCGTGGTGTATGACTACCTGGAGGGCGACCGCAGTTCTTACCTCAAGCGGGTGTTCAACGGCGGCACCAGCACCGCCTTTATCAAGGTCAATGTGCTGGAAATTGTCTATAACGCCGACGGCACGTCCAGGGAAATCCCGGTGGCCTCCCTGACGGATGACAAGGGGGCCGCCACCAGCCGCGACGGCCTGATGGCCAGCCCGGCGCGGTTGATTGTTCCGGCGGGCGGGCGCCAGGGCACTCGCTTGCTGTACATGGGCGAGCGCGACAAGGAGCGTTACTTCCGGGTGCGCTTCATCCCGGTGGTGCCGGAGAAGGAAGACGACTTCGCCGTGACCGACGCCGAGCGCGACGAGTACAAAAAAGATCTCGCCGCCGGCGTCAACGTCATGGCCGGTTACGGCACGGTGTTTTTCGTGCGGCCCAAGGACACCCGCTTCGATACGAAGGTCGTCGAGACCGCCGACCAGTACACCCTGCGCAACGCCGGCAACAGCGTGGTGGTGCTCGATGAGTTCCGGGACTGCTCAGCGGCGAAAAAAACCGACTGCGAAGCCACCACCAAGCACCACATCCTGCCGGGACGCCAATGGCAGCTCGAGAAAAAGCCTGGGCGTGAATACCGCTTCCAGATGATCGAAGGCCGCGACAAAACACCGATGACGGTCAACAGCAACGGGTGATGACAATGTTCAAGCAACTGACGGTATGGGCGGGGCTGGTCGCAACGTTATTCATCGGCGCGCCGGTACAGGCCTTTCAGGAGCGCCAGAGTTTTGATGTGTCGGTCACCATTCCGATCCACGAAGCCTATGTGCTGCCCTCCGAACCCGACTGGATGGCGCAGGACCAACTGCTGGCATGGGACCTGGCGACCTCCAGGCTCGGGCGCCTGCGCAAGAACTTCGACGTGAAAAACCTCAATGGCGGCGTAGCCGCGCGGCTGGGGGACGTGCCCTATCTGTTGAGCGGCCGCGATCGTATTGATTTGCGCGTGCTGTTCAACCGGGTGCCCCTTACCCTGGACTCGACCCAGGTACTCAGCGCTGACGAGGCGGGCATGGGCCGGCGCGTCGAGCTGGAGATTACTCCGATCGAGCCGCAGGGTGGATACCAGGGCGGGTCCTACTACGGCACGGTGCACCTGATGTTTGATTTTCTGGCGCCTTGACCGCTCGGGCCCATTACCCTCGGTTCTTGCGTGTCCCGGCCCGGTTCAGCGCCGCATGAGTCAGGTCTCGCAGCCACTGGTTGTGACGGTACCCCAGCTCGTTCAGTGTGGCATCGTACTGGGCGGCACTCATGGGGTTGCCGGACAACACGCTGTCTTCGTCCAACTCCAGGGCCTGCGCAAGGTCGCGCAGTTTTAGTCGCAGCGCTTGCCGATCGGTTTGCGGCAGGTCCTGCGCCTGAGCGTATTGCGCTTGCAGCGCCTGTAATTCATCGAGCTGCTGGTACTTCAGGTCGAAGGTGTTGTCATTGTTCCATTTGGCGGTGGGGTTCTGCTGCTCAAGGTAACGTTCCCAACCTTTGTCCAAAAGCATCTGATTCACCAGCCCATCACCTTCTTCCAACCGGGCTACCGCGGCGGCCACCTTTTCGATCTGCGCCGGGGTTACGTCAGCGAGTGTGCGGTAAGTCATATGGGTGGACAGCCACGGTAGATCCAGCCGGTCTGCCAGCGTACTGCGATAGGCCAGATGAATACCGGCCTCGTCGACTTCCCCATGCTCGCCGTCGATGACCTGCGACCATAGCCGTTGTCCCAGCCCGCCCTGATCCTTGGGTTTGAGGCGGTGGGCGATGTCTTCGCCAATGGCTTTGCCCATGTAAGCATCGCGCGCGGCGCCACGGGCCAGCACCGCCAGGCGGGCCTCAAGTTCCTCGGGTGATGTGCTGGTCCTATGGGCTTCGCTGGCGAGCACTTCGACGCCCAGTTTCTGAAAAATAAGCGCGCCGGCGTCGGGGCATAATCCGGGGTAGCGGGTGTCCTTGAATACGCGTTCGCGCAGGTCGCTGTCGGCTTCGACCGCCCGCAGCAGGCGCCATACCCGCCGGCTCAGCTCAGGGTGATTGCTCTGGTAGGCCAGGCGATCTTCGTCAGCTTGAAACTCATCCGGCTCCTCCAGGGATTTGATCACTTCAAACAGGCCCTGGGAGCCGGGTTCCTTTTCAACTTCATCCCACAGTTGTCGATAGCGCTCGCGCTTTTCTGGCTTGAGGTAGGTCAGCCAGGGTTCGCTCTCGCCTTTAGGGGCATAGGCGCGTAGCGGGTCCAACCCCACCGATTCGCGATATTCGGCGAGCAGGTCCTGAAAATCCGATGTGAGCCGGTGCTGGTCCAGCCGCGTGCGGGCGATGAGGTCGGCGTCATCCGAGCCAGGAGTGACGTGGGGCAACTGGGTGATCGCATTCTCGCTCACGTCCAGCTGGAATCCGCGCGCACGGGACTGGCCCACCAGCCCGGCAGGCCACTCCTTGATTTGTGTATTGCGCAGGTTCAGCCAGGTCAAGGCCGGCATTTGGCTGATATCCGGTGCGCGCCCCAGCGGGTTACCGGCCATTTCAAGCTGTTTGAGGCGCTTGAGCCGTCCAAGTGTTGCTATGGCCGCATCGTCCAGTACCAGGGCATTGCCTTCCAGATGCAAGCGTCGCAAGCGTTTGAGCTTGCCGAGGTTCGCCGGCAACTGGGTGAGCTGGTTATGACTCAAGTCCAGGTCGCGCAGATGCGGGAAGTTGTCGAGAAAGGCGGCGTGGCGATCCAAAAATTCGCAACCGCGCAAGTCCAGGTCACTGATGTGGTTAAGGGGCACATTAAGGGTGGGCAGTTCGTCGGGCATGGCGGTGTTGAACAAATCGAGAGCGATACCACCCCGATGTTCGAAGCTTTCGTCCAAGTGAACCGTCAGGCCATTGCTCCAGCCGTCGTAGAGGCGGCTGGCGACTATCCCACGGCGTTTGCGTACTTCCGGTTCCAGCAGGGTGGTTTCCCAGCGTGTCGGGCCTTTGATGTAGGCATCGAGCTGTTGGAACAGTTGCTGCTTTTGCGACTCCATCTGCGCCAGTGTCTGCTCGCCTTCGGCTGTACCCAGCGTGATCGATAAGCGTCGAACGGCTTCGCTGCTCATGGCGGGCAGCAACTGCTTGATGCGCTCTTCAATGGTTTTGGGCTGCATATCGTAGCTGTCCGTGTGAGACATCTTGCAGGATGCGCCGCCGCCCAGGAGTACTTCGGTCTCAGGGTCAGGCCGCATCCGCACCGGCGATTCGGCCAAGGCCAGGCGTCGCTCGGCCGGTGCCTGATTGTGTTCGATTACCCATTGGCGCAGTTGCTCACCTTCGCCAACCGCGTAGGGCGGCGTGCGTTGCGGGTCTTGCGTCAGGGTCCCGAGCAGGCACTCGTACAGCGTGGTGGCAGGGTTCAACGGCTTGGCATCGGCGTCGAACACTGCATAGTTTCCGTCTGCGTTGCGCACCAGGGTGTGGGTCTGGAGCGCGTCGGCTTCGCCCACACTGCAGCGCAAAGGACCGGTGGGGCTGTTGTCCCGTATGTCGATTTTCAGCCCGCTGAAGACGTCGCTGTGCAGACGTAAGGTGTTCAGCACCAACCGCTCGCTTTGCGCCGAGGGTTGCCGGGGCGGGTAAAGCCCTTCGACGGCACGGCAGGCCTGGCTGTCGAAGTCAAACTCCCGAGCCAGACTTCTGAGGCGCAGGGGCAGGCGCTGTTCCTCTGTCATCACCCTGGTTTCTTCAGGCCAGGCCTGCTTGAGCAACGCGTTGGCATTGCTCAGCGCCAGCTCGGGAAAGCTCTGGCGTAACAGGGCTACATGCGGGTCGCTGCTGACTTGGCCTAGCTGGTAGTAACTTTTGGCCAGGTGCCCACCAAAGCCGTCGACGTAGTCCGCCAGTTTATTGCGCAACGCCTGGGCCTGTTCGGCCTGCGGCAGGGTTTCGCCCAGCAGCGTATTGACCTGCTGCTCGTCGAGAAAACCCAGCACGCGCTCCGGCAGTTTGGCAGCCATTACGTCGGCCAGGCTGATACGCAGGGTGTCGGCGGGTGCTGCGGCGCCATCGCCGTATTTACGCGACTCGCCGCTCAGGTCGCTGTTGTAAAACACCTCCAGCGCTTTGCTTGACGGCCAGCCGGGCAGGTCGGTGACGGCCTGTTCGAACCAGTAGGAATAGGGTTCGAGTGTCTGGCCTGTGCGTATCTTGTCGGCCGATTCTTCGGCAAACCGTCCGGCGCGAAAGCGTTCGAGGCTGTCGGCCAGCAGTGGCGGGGTCGGTTGGTTGCGCACGTACATGTGGCGTAGATGATCGGGCTCGCTGCCACTGGTGACACGGACCTGTTCGAGCTGCTCGGCAGTGAGCGAACGGGCCGCGGGGCTGATGCGGCGCATCAGCGTGTGATCATTCCAACTGCGCGGTTGTTCACCTTCATGCACCCAGGCACCGGTGCCGTTGACGTGCACTTTGGGTTGATAAGCATCTGGCCGGCTGGGGTGCACGATGCGATGGAGGGGCAGATGGGGGTCAGGTTTGACATGCAGGTGTTCGCCCCCATGGGCCAGCCAGTGTTTCTGTGAGTGCTGATACAAGCCCTGTGCGTCGGCGGTGATGTCTTGGGGCAGGCTGATGTTCTGCTGATAGGGCGAAAGGTCGGGGTTCCACAAGCGATGTTCACCGCCCGCCAGTGTCACCGGGTGCAGGCCCTCGACGAAGGGCGACAGCTTGAGGGTGATGGCCTGGCCGATGTTGCCGGCCCCCGCCCAAATGCCTGCTTGCACTAGCGCCTCCACCACATCCATGGCATGCCCGATGGCCTCCAGCCCTTGGCCTTGCGCCCAGTCAACGATCCCTTCGAAGACATCGCTGGCCACCTGGTAGGCGGTGTAGGCGAGCATCAACTCTCCCAGGAACGGCACGAACGGGGTGACCACCAGCAACGCGGCATTGAAGATATCCGAAAGGATCTTGCCCAGGTTGTCCCACCAGGCCCAGCGTGCCATCAGGTCGGCGTAGGCGGTGCTGATGGCCAGCTCACGGCTGTCGTTGACGACTTTATTGACCTTGACCCGGTACAGGTAATGCCACAGCGTATCGGGTTCGGAATGGCCGGTGGGCGGGCGGTTGTGATGGTCGTCGAAGATGTTTTGCACGCTGAAGTGTAACTGCGGCGTGTCGACCGCGATGGTTCGCCAAGTGGGTCCGCTGTCGGTGCGATTCTTTTGATGCCATTGCACCTTGAACAGACGATTTTGCAGCTCGGCAAAAAAATGCCCACGTTGTTTATGGTCGATGAATTGACTGAAAAACTGCCGGTAAGAGGGTTGAGCGGTTGCCTCGCCGGTTGAGGTGCTGTCGCGCAGCTGGCGTGTCAGTTCGTTCATGAGTTCGATCGGCGAAGCGTACTCCTTCAACGGGTGCTCGGGGTCTTCGGGCACGTAGGCGATCAGGCGTTCGATGTGCTTGTCGTGGCCTTGTGGCGCGGCAATCAGCACAATACCGCTGAGGCGGGCATTGAGCAGGCTCAGGTTGTAATACGCCACCGCGATGCCATCCAGCGTCGGCTTGGGCTTGCCCTCAACGATATCCAGAATCAGGCGTCGGGCATCCGCTTGGAGGTGCTGTTGCGACCAGGCGATGCAGGCGGCGTTCTTCAGTGAAGCCTTGTCGCAGGCAATAACCTTGAGCCGTAACTTATCGGCCTGTACCTGATTGTCGAAACCCAGGATTTTCAATAAGCGCGTCTGATACTGCCGGCCGATATCGAGGGTGCGACACAGGCTTTTGAAACCTTGCGCGGTCAGGGGCTGGCCACTGCTGCTGGAGGTGAACGTCAGGATGTTCTGCTGCCCGAGGGCGTCGGCTTTGGCCAGGAATGCATAGTCGGCGAACTGCTCGTTGGCGCTAAAGTTATGCAGTGCGGCATCCAGTAACGACACGGTGCGGCTGGTCACGCCTTTGTTTGCCTCGATGACCCACCAGCTGTTTTTGGCGGGCGCATAAAGCCGGATAAACGTATTTTTTACATCAATGTTGCCGTATTCACGCAGGGCATTTTTTAGTAGGGGCTCGGCGAATGCGTACACGTCCTTCAGGTATTTGAAATGGTCATCCAGATCATTCCTGGCGATCCATTGCTTGGCCAGGGCGTCCTTGGACACCGTGTCTGCAAGAGGAGCGGTCGACTTGAGCCGGGTATAGACGAAAGGGCTGGCGGCCTGCAATGCGCGTACGCGGGTGAGTGTGCTGGTGCTGAGCCATTCGGGAACTGAACGCTGGATCAAATCAAAATGCATACCCTTTTCTGCGTGGCTGGCAGCGTGCGGGTAGGGGGGCTCGAATAACATGGTTGGGTTGCCTGTAAGTCAGATGACCTGACCTACCCTAATCACGCCCATGAAAGGCCAGGCATACATAACCACTACATCGCACTTTGCGTTGCACGCTTATTTACCGGTGCTGCTCACGCAGGCGTTCTGCTCGTTGCCTTGCAGGTATGGCATCAACAGGGGCGCCATGCCTTTGAGCACCTGCACCGGCAGCGCCGAGGTGAAGGTGAAACCCTGCGCTGAACTGCCGGGCACGAAGGCGGTGAGCGTGCCGAAGTGGCGCTCGCCGATATAAAACACAAAGGTGGCGGTGCGGTTGATCGCTTTGGAGCTGAGAATGCGCCCGCCGGCACCGATGGCTTGGATACGGTTATCGCCAGTGCCGGTCTTGCCGCCCATGGCCAACGGTGTGCCGTCGGCGTGTTTGAAACTGCCGGCGACGCGTTTGGCGGTGCCGGCATCGACCACCTGGGAGAGCGCGCCGCGCAGGGCCGTCGCCACCTCGGAAGGCATTACTCGGCGGGCGCGGTCGGGGGCGTTGATCAGGCGGGTGTCATAGGGCGTACCGGCGGCAAAGTGCAGGCTGTCGATGCGCAGCACCGGAATGCGTACGCCGTCATTGAGGATGATGCCCATCAACTCGGCCAGCGCTGCCGGGCGGTCGCCGGAGCTGCCGATGGCGGTCGCCAACGATGGCACCAGATGATCAAACGGATAGCCCACCGCCTTCCAGCGCTGATGAATCTCCAGAAACGCTTCGATCTCCAGCATGGTGCGGATACGCCCGTCGCGGGCGCTCTGATGGCGGCTTTTGAATAACCAGCTGTAAACCTCCTGGCGCTCGAACTGACTGGCTTTGACGATCTCGCTGAACGTCGCGTCCGGATGGTTGAGCAGGTAGCCCATCAGCCACAGGTCCAGCGGGTGCACCTTGGCGATATAGCCCTGGTCAGGCAAGTCATAGGCGCCTGGGCCGTAGCTGTCGTACAGCGTGTCGAGGCGTTTGTCGGTGAGTGTCTGCTGGCCTTTGGTTCCCGCCAGGCGCGCACGCAGGAAGCTGTTGAAACTCTCGCGGCTGGCGTCGGGCAGCAGGTATCGGTGCACGGCCGCCAGGCGGATCGGTGTGGGGTGCAGACTGTCGAGGAAGGTTTCCAGGCGCGCCTGGGTGTCTTTTTTCTGGTACTTCTTCCAGAACTTTAGCAAGAAGGCGGTGCCTTCGCGGTCGGCGAATTGCGCCAGGTATTCCTGGCGGCGGGGCTCGCTGTCGTCCTTGAGCAACTGCGCGCTGTTGTTGGCGCTGGTGTAGGTGACGTAGCGCACCAGGTCGCGCATCAGGCGGATGAACGGCAGGTTGATCGACTCGCGCAGGGCATCGCGCAGGCTCGGGTTGCGGCCGTTGTCCTGGTTGCGAAAGTTATGGAAGCGGTGCAGGCCGCCACCGGTGAAAAAGCGCTCGCCGGGGCTGGCCGAATAGGTGCGGTCCAAGGCCGCTTCGAGCATGTCTGTCAGGGATTTGCCGGGATTTTGCAGCAGGTAGTCCACGGCCCAACGGCTGAGGCGGTCCTGCTCGGCGACCTCGACTTTTTTCAACGCTGCTGGCGCCAATGCGCCGTAGCGCTCATGTAGCTCGGCGATGATTTGCAGGTAGGTGGTCAGCACGCGCAACTTGGCGGTAGAACCCAATTCAAGCTTGCTGCCCTCGTTGATGTCGAACGGCTGGTCGGTGTTGTCGGTCTGCACCCGCACGCGCGCGCTGTCGGCGGTGCGCTCGAACAAGGTAAAGCTGTAGCGCACCTGCGGCGTGCTGGCGGGGGTGAGCAAGCGCTCGCCCAGCAGCCCGATCTCTTTGGCATAGGCCGGGTCGGCCAGTTGCTTGAGGTAGGCGGTAATCTGCTCCTGCAGTTGGCCTTGCAAGGTGCTGGTGGCGGACAGGTCCAGGCGGTCGAGGTCGTACAGCGGGCGATCGAGCAGCGCGGCCAGGCGGCTGCGGGCCACGCTGATGCCTTTGTTGGCCTCGATCTTCTGGGTGGTCGGTTGTTGCTGCCAGTCGCGGTAGGTGACCTGGCTGGCCAGCGCTGCCTTCAATAATCCCGGCGAGATCACGCCCTGTTGCGCCAGCAGTCGCAGGTGACTGTCGGTCAACTGCGCCAGCTCATCGCGGCCCTTGGTCAGGTAGTGGGACGGGCGGCGCTGGGCGATCATCAGCGACAACACTTGGCGCAACGCCAGGCCACGGGCCGCCAGGCTGGGCGCGGTGTTCGTGGTGTCGGCCAGGGCGCGGTTGACCTGGTTGAAGTCGGCGCCGTACCACACCCGCAGGCCTTCGGCCATGCCGTGCACTTCGCCGTGGCCGGGCACTGCCGAAAGCGGCACGCTGTTGAGGTAGTCGCGCACCACGTTCCGCCGAGCGACGAGGGTGTCGGGACCGTGCTGATAGGCGCGCACACTGGCCGAGAGCATCTGGCGCAGTTTTTCGCTGCCCGACAGGGTCAGGCCGTCCGGCGAATGGCGGTACTTTTCCAACTGCGTGGCCAGGGTGCTGCCGCCCGCCGTTTGCCCCGGCAGGTGCAACTGGCGCGCAACCTGTGACCACGCGGCCTTGGCAAAGCGCGGCCAGTCCACCGCCGGGTTGGCCTGGGCCGGCTGCGGGTCGAGCAGCTCACGGTTTTCGATAAACAGCAGGCTATGCACCATCAACGCTGGCACGTCGCTGAACTGCGCATACAACTGTGTCGGGTAGTTGAACTGATACAACGGCGCGGCGCGGCAATCGGTGATGCTCAGCCCGGCCTGGTTTTTTTCTGCGTAGGGGATAAACAGGCCGTGGCGGCTGTAGTTCATCAGCGCCGCGGAGAAGCGTGCCTGGGACTCGATCACGTAATTACGCTTGAGAAGGCGCGGCAGGAAGTCGCCCAGGGCGCTGTAGCCCAGGCGCTGATCGAAGGGCCCGGCGCCGGGGTACAGGATCGCATCGCTGGCTCCGGGTTCGACGCGGTAGGTCAACTGCGCGGCCCATTGGCTGAGGGTGCGAGCTTGCCAGCGAGCGCTGTGCATCTCGCGCAACACGGCAAAACCCAGGGCGAGCAGCACCAGCAGCAGGATCAGCCAGAACAGCCGGCGCCATGGCCGGGGCGGTCTGAATTTTTTCGGCAATGGGGCGGGTGACGGGCTGTCGGCTTCAGCCTGGTGCGAGTCGGTTTGCCACAGTGCGCCCATAGTCGATTGATCCATTCATACAGATTGATCGGACTTGTCTGAAGCGTAGACGCGAATTGCCTTGCCTACGAAGTTTGTCGACGGGGCAGCACACAGCGCGTCATGGCAGGCGTTAATTGTCTAGGCCAGCGGGTCGCTCGGCGGCGGTTAGCGTTTGATTTTAACTGCCCTCAGAGTATCAACATGACCGCTTCCACCCCTCCAGCCGACTCACAGCACCTCATCACGAGCGAGCAAATCGAAACGTTGTTTCGCGAGCCGCCGTCATTGCTGGCGGTAGCGCAAGAAAGCGCCCAGGCCTACCTTGACCAGCATTTTGCTGAACACAAATGGCAGGCCGGTCTGATTTATATCGCTGCGCCCGCCGACACTGACGGTAGCCTCGTTTACCAGGCCTTGTCCGAGTGGTTGCTGCAACGCCTGGCCCTCGCCGGCCCGGTGTTGTTGGTGGCGGACTATCACGTGGTCGCCCAACGGGTGCGCGAGGTGTTTGTGGAAGGTGGCCCGAGCCTGGTTGAACTGGAACGGCTGATCAACCGTTGCGGCGCGCTGCTGTGGAGGACCTATGTGCAACGCCTGCAAGCCTGGTGGTCTGAAGAGCTGCCGGTGAACATGACGCGCTGGGGCTACCTGTCGGATGACCTGCTGACACTGCTATATGGCTCACCCAAGCCGCCGGGATACAGCGAGGAGCAATTCGCCACACTGTTCCCCAAAACCCTGCTGCATCCGATTCGCCCGGATAACGAGTGGAGCGCCCACGGCGATGCATTGCGTGTGCAGGCGGTTTACCTGGCGGGGCCGCCCGTCGAGATGCTGCCGGTGCTGGTCCTTATTCACGGGCAACAGCGTTTGCTGTTCAGTCCGGCCAGTGGCCTGCACCCGCTGCGCGACGAGGACGAAATCGCTGCGTGGTTGCCGGCTTTTGCTGAGGGCGCGCGCGTAGAGCAATGGTTTGCCAAGGACGTTGACAGCGATCCGTTCGACGCCCTGGCCGCGAGCTACCTGGCACGTCAACTGCGCGATATCGACCGGATTGACCGCAGCCTGGCACTTGCACCGGGGCAGCATCAGGCGTTGCTCGACTACATCACCGATCCGCGACGCTGGTTCGTCGCCAGCCTGGGCGCACGTCAGCAAGCGCTGCGCAGCGCCATGCCGCTGTGGCTGGCCCACGCCGACGAGCAAGACAGCATCGTCTATGCGCGCCTGCTCCAGGCCCTGGTGCTGGCCCGCGAGCAAAATGGCGGAAAACAGTATCTCGACGGTATCGACCCGATCCGTCAGTTTGCCGATGACGCGCTCAAAACTTGCCTGCACGCTCAACCCGCGGCGCGCAAAGTGCTGCCTGCCGATGTCCAGTTGACCTTTAAACGCGTGATTGCCGCCGCAGTGCCGGTGCCGGGAGGTTTCATAGCGGGCGAAGTCGACCTGATCACCGTAAGCCTGACCGAACTGGCGCTGGAAAACCTGGCCGGGTTCCCTCACACCGTCACCAGCATCACGTTGAACGACGCCCCGGCGCCCGGTTGGTTGACTTACGACCTGCTGAGCGGGTGTGTGCAAACGGCTGACGTCGGCCAGGCTTACCCGGCTTTGTTGAAAAGAAAGCTGTTGGATGATCCAACCGAAAACGCTCGGCGCTTGCAGTTGTTCAAGCGCCAATTACGCGTGCAGTTGCCGATGCTGGCGTTGGAACTGAAGATCAAGGACGAGCACGGCCTGACGCTGGATGGCTTCAGGCGCGTGCAGGCTGCGCTGCAATCGCGTCTGGGCGATCGTACGGTACAGGGCCAGGCAATGGCGCTGTGGCCGCTGGCGTTCAAGGCTTCGGCGGCTGCTGACGCCGATGAGGTCACCGCGCACTTCATCATTGGCCCAAGGGCCGGGCAGGCGGGCGCGCACCTGCTGTACCGGCCATTGCTCGAACCGATGTTGCAGGAGTACGCGTCGATCCAAGCGTTGTTCGAGGCCATCAAGGCGCCAGGCCCATTACAGGACAGCGTGTTGACCTGGATCGCTCCGGCACGCCAGGCGGTCTACGCCAACGGCGGCTTTAATGAACCGCATATCCGTCGCTTTTTGCCTGGCGATGAGTTCGGCGTGTATGACAAACCGCCGGCGGCGCAACTGCACAAACAGTTGGGCACGCAAGGCCCCTGCACCCTGGTGTTCAACGGCACGGCAAAGGCTCTGGTTGCCCTGGCTGACCGGCAATCGGTATCGAACGCCGAACAACGCTGGGCCCATATGAAACAGGTGGGTTGGCTGTTGTTTGCCAGTGTCCTGCCGTTGACCAGCGGGCCGTTGCAATTGGGCGGATGGCTGGTGCAATTGGTCGACAGCCTGCAGCAGGATATTCAGGACCTGGCCAGCGACGATGAACAGGTCAGGAACAAAGCCGTTACGGATGTACTGAGCAACCTGATGGCAATTCTTGCGCACCAGGCCACGCCCCACGCCCCCCATCAGGCGTTGCAACTGGAGCACCCCGTCTTTGCGCCGTTGGCACACGCCGAGCCCGCCGCGTCGGTGCCCGTTCGTGTCCCCGTGCCTGCAATGTTCCACACCCCGATCCGTTGGAGTAATGCGCGTAAAGACCTGACCACCGCGCAGAATGCTCGGGCACGCCGCCTGAGCCTCAGGGTTTTCTCCGGAGAATGGAGCAAGGCCGAGCAAAGCGGTCCGCGCCAGGGTTTGGTCTATGACACTTCCTTTTCACCACCGCAATGGCATGCCTTGGTACGCGGGCACGTGTACCGGGTGGTGGACGAGGCCAATGCGGTGCGGGTCGTCAGCGCCGATGGCCGCGAGAAAGGTCCCTGGTTGAAATCCGTGGGTGACGGGTATTGGGATTTTGATGCGCGATTGCACTTGCCAGGGGGCAATGCAGATTCCGCGCTCGAAGCCGAGCTGCAGGCACTTGAAGTGTCCGAGCCGAGCCTTGAACAGCAATATCGTGATGCTGGGCGCGCACGTGACAGGGCCGGTGCAGCCATGATCTTGGCGCGTAAGCTGGCGCGTGAATCAAAGGGCAAGGTTACCCAGGCACAGTTGGCGCAACTTGAGGAACGCTACCGCAAGGAAATGCAGAATAAGGTGACGTCCTCGCAACAAGAGCTGCAATTGCTGATGCGTTTGCGTGCGATCAAGCCACGGCCTCGGTATGAAGAAGAGCTTTGTGAAGTGCTGGAATCGCTGATTCTGGGCCTGCAATTACTGGATGCCGACACGCGTGAGCAGATGCTTCAGATCAATGCGCGCATCCGCCCTCTGCTCGATGTCCTGCAAGATGAGAGTGAGGACGAAGCCGGCTCCGATCTTAATCGCCAGGCCCATGCTGACCTGGACCGCAACATGCGTGAGCAAGTGGCAGCCGAGGAGGCGGCGATTCGCTGGCGAACGCTGGAAAAAACCTATATTGACCAACTCAAGGCGGTGCCGCGCTTTGGGCGCAACAAGGCCCGCGAGCTGCAAAATGACTTGGCTGCACGGCCTTCGATCCTGGATTTGCAAGCGTTGCAAGTGACCACACTGTGGGGCATCACCATTGATATCGAAGGCCCACCGCTGGAGGCGGAGTTTTTTGACAGCTTGAACCAGGTGATCAATCGTGCCCGCTGGGCCAGCCGCTCCCTGGCGGACCTGGAGCATCTTTCCATCGCGCGGGAAGAACGTGTAGAAGTGCTCAAAAGCCTGGGGCGCATCTATGCGCTCACCGACGACCATATTCAGTTCTGGCGCGCCATGGCGCCGGACACCTTTGACTTGGCCAATCTGCAAAAACTCCAGACGTTGCTGTCTGGCCTGCACCGCCAGGTTGAGGAGCAACTGGCTGACCTGCTGGACACCGCCCCTGGTGTGGTATCGGTCAAGGCAGACGCGGCAGGCTCGCGGCAAAAAAAGATCATCCGCACGCGCAACCGCGATGTGTATGTGGCCCGGGTCAAAGGCCCGACCGGCACCGCAGAGTTGGTGGACGACAAGGGCAGTGTGATCGCCACCTTCACCGAGGCCGACGACGGCGTATGGGAAGCGGTAGAACCGCCGGCCAAACCCCGTACGGCCAACCCGCAACTGGGAGCGCTGGTGAACAAGGGCCTGCGGCTGTTGGCAGGCGTCGACAACGCGATTGCGAAGGTGCAAGGCATGTCTGACAGGTGTGAGCCCGAATCCCTGCAAGCCCTGTTGGCGGCGCAAGCCAACAGTCGGCGCATGGTGGCGGCGGATATCGACAGAAAATTACGCAGCCTGGACGTCTCACGGCTGGCCGCCACCCAGCAGGCCAACGCCAGGGTGCGGGCCAGCGACTTGCGGGCCGCGGCGACGCGCCTGGAGGCGGCGGGTGTTGAGGCCCGCGTCCGGGCCAGCAAACTCAAGCTGACGCGGGCCGAAGATGTCGATTTCCTGCACGCGCTCAATGAGGTGCGCATTCAGCGACAAGGTGCCCGCGTGCGCCTCAAGGGCAAAACCGTGGATTTTCTGCAAGTCTATGTTGTGCAGGATGCGCAAACGGCGCAGCCGCTGTGTTACGCGCACTTTCACTATGGAACCCGCCTGGGCCCGGACGATCACTACACCGCCGCCCACATCAAAAGCCCCGAGCAGCAGCGCCTGGGGCGCCAGGCCCAGGCCGAAGCTGAAGCCCAGGCGTTCGCCCGAATACGCAGCGGCCAGACCGGGCGCGTGCAGCAAACCCTGGACATCGACCGTGCGAGCATTTCCCGGCTGCTGGCCAGACGTTTGTTTTTCAGTGTGGACTGAACGGCACGCCGGTTCCCACATTTGAACGGCCTCGGGGTGCAGAACCGCGCCTTCATGTGCTTGCCCCCAGGTGTCCCGATCCTGACCGGTTATGCAATACTCTGCGCCGTTTTGCGCCGGGAAGGCCGATCTAGACGCTTGGTGCTTGCACCGCCCAAGCGGTTTTTCTCGGGGCTTATCGCCAAATTTCCCTGTTTATTGAGTGAAAAGACCTGACGTTAGCTTTTTATACTGCACGCCCGCTGACCTGTGCGCGTGAGTCGCACCAGGCGGATTTGCCCATGAGGCGAGTCCGGCCCTGCCGGTGTATCAGCCCATCCGCGGATACGCCCAGGCTCGGTGGCTAAATCCAATAACAAAATGAGGTTGTATTCCTATGCCTGTCGGCAAACCACTGCCCCCTGGCGAGACCGCTCAAGGCGGCCCGCTCAAACGCGAACTCGGCGAACGGCATATCCGCCTGATGGCGCTCGGCGCGTGTATCGGTGTGGGGCTGTTCCTGGGGTCGGCCAAGGCCATCGAAATGGCCGGCCCGGCGATCATGCTCTCCTACATCATTGGCGGTCTGGCGATCCTGGTGATCATGCGCGCCCTCGGAGAGATGGCCGTGCACAACCCGGTGGCCGGTTCGTTCAGCCGCTATGCGCAGGATTACCTCGGTCCATTGGCAGGCTTTCTCACCGGTTGGAACTACTGGTTCCTGTGGCTGGTGACCTGCGTCGCAGAAATTACCGCGGTGGCGGTGTACATGGGGGTCTGGTTCCCCGACACGCCACGCTGGATCTGGGCACTGGCGGCGCTGATCAGCATGGGCACCATCAACCTGATCGCGGTCAAGGCGTTCGGTGAGTTCGAGTTCTGGTTCGCGCTGATCAAGATCGTCACCATCATTGCCATGGTGATCGGCGGCGTCGGTATCATCGCCTTCGGTTTCGGCAATGACGGCGTGGCGTTGGGCATTTCCAACCTGTGGACCCATGGCGGCTTCATGCCCAATGGTGTGCAGGGCGTGTTGATGTCCCTGCAAATGGTGATGTTCGCCTACCTGGGCGTCGAGATGATCGGCCTTACCGCCGGTGAAGCGCGTAACCCGCAGAAGACCATTCCCAGCGCCATCGGCTCGGTGTTCTGGCGCATCCTGCTGTTCTACGTGGGCGCGCTGTTCGTGATCCTGTCGATCTACCCGTGGAATGAAATCGGCACCCAGGGCAGCCCGTTCGTGATGACCTTCGAACGTCTGGGCATCAAGACCGCCGCGGGCATCATCAACTTCGTGGTGATCACCGCCGCGCTGTCGTCCTGCAACGGCGGCATCTTCAGCACCGGGCGTATGCTCTACAGCCTGGCGCAGAACGGCCAGGCGCCGGCGACGTTCGGCACGACATCGAGCAATGGCGTGCCGCGTAAAGCGCTGCTGCTGTCGATCTTTGCCTTACTGCTGGGCGTGTTGCTCAACTACCTGGTGCCGGACCAGGTGTTCGTATGGGTGACCTCCATCGCCACCTTCGGCGCGATCTGGACCTGGCTGATGATCCTGCTGGCCCAGCTCAAATTCCGCAAAGGCTTGAGCCCGGCGGAGCAGGCGGCCCTCAAGTACCGCATGTGGCTGTACCCGGTCAGCTCCTACCTGGCTCTGGCGTTCCTGGTGCTGGTGGTGGGCCTGATGGCGTACTTCCCGGAGACCCGTGTGGCGCTGTATGTCGGGCCTGCGTTCCTGGTGCTGTTGACCATGTTGTACTACGTATTCAAGTTGCAGCCCGCCGTCGCCAATAGCAGCGCGACCCGCTCCGTTTAAATGTGCGGGCTTGCCTGCGATAGCCATAGGTATCTACATAACTCTGTTAGCTCAACGGTAACCACGATGCGAAGCGAGCCGCTCTTGATCTGCTTTTGATCTTAGGCGCCCCGTTAAACCACGCTGGCCGGAATTCGACAGGGATTTGGGG
>NZ_WJZM01000018.1:0-93526 GCF_021609545.1 Pseudomonas sp. PA-1-6B | reverse complement strand
CTGGCGTGGTATTCGGTACCAGGTTCTCGAAGTTACCGCCCGTTGCGCCCGTGATGGTGGTGCTGACGGTAGAGCCATTGTTGTAAACGTCGTTGGCCGGCGTATCGACCACAACGGTACCCGTCGACTCACCGGCCTTGATGGTGATCACCGAGCCATTGCTCAAGGTGACGTTCACCGGGGTCTGCGCTGGATTGGTCAGGGTGGCGGTGTAGGTGATCTGACCGCCTTCAGTCACGGTCGAACCAGCGGTCAGGGTGACCGTGGTGGTGTCGATCGAATCGGTAATGGTGGTAACCGCTGGCGTGGTATTCGGTACCAGGTTCTCGAAGTTACCGCCCGTTGCGCCCGTGATCGTGGTGCTGACCGTCGAACTATTGTTGTAGACGTCGTTGACCGGTGTATCGACCACAACGGTACCCGTCGATTCGCCCGCCTTGATGGTGATCACCGAGCCATTGCTCAAGGTGATGTTCACCGGGGTCTGCGCTGGATTGGTCAGGGTGGCGGTGTAGGTGATCTGGCCGCCTTCGGTCACGGTCGAACCAGCGGTCAGGGTGACCGCGGTGGTGTCGATCGAATCGGTAATGGTGGTAACCGCTGGCGTGGTATTCGGTACCAGGTTCTCGAAGTTACCGCCCGTTGCGCCCGTGATGGTGGTGCTGACGGTAGAGCCATTGTTGTAAACGTCGTTGGCCGGCGTATCGACCACAACGGTACCCGTCGATTCGCCCGCCTTGATGGTGATCACCGAGCCATTGCTCAAGGTGACGTTCACCGGGGTCTGCGCCGGGTTGGTCAAGGTGGCGGTGTAGTTGATCTGGCCGCCTTCGGTCACGGTCGAACCAGCCGTTAGAGTGACCGTGGTGGTGTCGATGGTGTCGGTGATCTGCGTCACGGCCGGGTTAGGGTCGATGGTCAATACCAGGTTGCCGCCACCGGTGGTGCCCGTAACGCCCACGCTGATCTGGCTCGGGTCGTTGTACGGGGTGTCGTTGGGCGCCAGGGGTACGTTGACCGTACCGGTCAGTTGGCCTGACGGGATAGTAATCACCGCGCCATTGGACAAGGTAACGGTAAGGTCGCTGCTGGATGGCCGCGTCACGGTCGCGGTGTAGGTCAGCACACCACCGGCTTCGGTGATGGTGGGGGTTGCGCTCAGGGACAGGGTCGAAGGCTGCAGCACCAGGTTGCCCTCGTCAGCGGAGCCTGGGGCACCGGTCAGCGCGTTGAGAGCCGAAGTGCCCTGACCAAGCGTACCGGTTGGGAAGCCGATGGTCGGATCGACACGGCCGGCGGTCGCATCCAGCACCACGAAGCTGTGGCCACCCCCGGCTGCGCCGTTACCGGCAGCGTTTGCGCCGGCGGCGGTGGCTTCCAGGTCGGTGGTCGGGTCGGCGCCAGCGACGATGGCTTGTTGCAGCTCGGCAACCGATGGCGCGGCTTGCTCGCTGGCAGCGGCGAGGTCGAGGCTGGAGTCCGGCAGGTCGGCGCTCCACTGAGTGTCACGGCCCAGGTCCAGAATGCGACCGTCGGCCAGCTCCAGGCTCACGGCGCCCGACATACCGGTGTCGATCTGGTCGCCCGCGAACAAGCGATCACCTTCAACGAGGACGCGGCGAGCACCTTCCGGAGAAATTACGAAAACTTGACCAACAATGCTTTTGACGGTGGCAACAACACTGCTCATTAAAATTTTCTCCGGCGATCCGTTTCGACAAATCCATTTCGCAGCACGCTATTAGCGCTGCCAATCTGGGGGCGTAGTCTATAAATGCATTGACGTCAAATAATTGGCTAGATTTTTTAGCTATCTAGTTTGTGCCAAACTATTGACCTTATGGTCGCCATCCTAAACAATCGCCCTAGTAATGTCACATTGATATTTATGCGGCGAACCGTCCTACATGTGTGAAGCAGTTCCGCTTTTTGAACTTTCCGACGTACGGTCATTACGGTAGCCATTATCCGACGCAGCGGTGCTAATCGCTGTGATTTAAGACAAGAAGTCTTGGGGAAATTTTAAATGCGTCTGCACCTGTTCAAGGCAATACCGTTCGCTCTCGCCGCCAGTTTCGTACAAGCCCAGACACTGCCCCAAGCCATGCAACAGGCGTTGGATGTTCACCCGGAAATCCAGGCGGGTGTTAACAGCCGCATCGCCGCCGATTACCAATTGCGCGCGGCACAAGGTGGCTATCTGCCGCGTGTCGACCTGAACGCCGGTTACGGCCGTCAAGGAACCGACAACGCCACTACCCGCGCCAATAACCCCAGCGGCAATCACTGGGACACGCTCAACCGCGGTGAATCCAGCCTGCGCCTGCAGCAAATGATTTTTGACGGTTTCGCCACCTCCAGCGAAGTCGGGCGTCAACAAGCCAACGTTAATTCCCGTGCCTACTCCTTGCTCGGTACTTCCGAACGCACGGCGCTGACCGTTGCCCAGGTTTACCTGGAAGTGCTGACCCGTCGAGAGTTCGTGCGCCTGGCCGAAGACAACCTGCGCAACCACGAACGCATCTACGACCAGATCAAGTTGCGCACCGAGCGCGGCGTCGGCAACGGTGCCGACCAGGACCAGGCTGAAGCCCGCCTAGCCCAGGCCCGTAACAACTTGATCACCGAGCAAACCAACCTGGCGGATGCGCAGGTCAATTACCTCAGCGCCGTCGGCCAGATGCCAGACCAGCTAGAGCGCCCGGCCCCGTTCATGGCCATGCTGCCGGCAGACCTGAATGAAGCCCGTCGCCAGATGCTCGACAACAGCCCGATCCTGCGTTCGGCCGAGTCGGATATCTCCGCCGCCGAGAAGCAGTACGAAGCCGCCAAGTCCACCTTCTACCCGCGATTTGACGCTGAGCTGGGCACCAACGCCGACAACAACGTCTCCGGTGATCCCAACCACAGCAACGGTTGGGAAGCCATGGTGCGCATGCGCTTCAACCTGTTCGCCGGTGGCAGCAACAAGGCCGACCTGCAATCGAAGTCCTACCAGGCCAACCAGGCGCTGGACATTCGCAACAACGCCTTGCGCCAGCTCAATGAAGAGCTAGGCTTGGCTTGGAACGCCCTGAACAACGCTAACGCGCAATTGCCGGTCGCCCAGCAGTACGTGGATCACAGCACCCGCGTACGCACGTCTTACCAGCAACAGTTCAGCCTTGGTCAACGTACCCTGTTGGATTTACTCGACAGCGAAAATGAATTGTTCACCGCTTCCCGTCGCCTGGAAGAAATCAAGAACATTCAGTTATTTACTCAGTACCGAATCAAGGCGACCATGGGCGAATTGCTCAAGAGCCAGGGAGTGGTTGCACCAATGGCCTCCGTCGTGCAGAACGACGTGAAACCTAAAGTCCAACTGCCTGGGATGAATTGAGCCACCCCAATAGCCCCATCTGTTAGTCGAGAGTGCCCCGCGTGGAACCTGAAGTCAGTCGAGTTCATCTCAGTCATGATCCACGCGCACTGCACGACGACCCGTTACTCGACGGGTTGTTGGCGCTCTGCGCCCTGCATCAAAAACCGGCCAGTGCGGCCATGCTCACCACCGGCCTGCCGCTGCCTTCGCAACGCTTGAGTGCCGAACTGCTGCCGCGTGCCGCTGCGCGGGCCGGGTTGCAAGGCCGGCTGCTGCAACGCAAGTTGGAACAGATCCCGACCATTGCACTGCCGGCGCTGCTGTTGCTCAAGGACGGCCGCAGTACCGTGCTGGTGGGCTGGGAGGGCGAAGATGAAGCGCGGATCCTGCTCAGCGAAAGCGACGGCGGTGAAGTGCTGATCAAGCGCGAAGCACTGGCCGACGACTACATCGGCAAAGTCTTCTTTGCACAGCCGCAGCACAAGTTCGACGTCAACCACGGCAGCCTGATTCCGCGGGCGCGCTCGTGGTTCCGTGACACCCTCATGCGTTCACGCTGGCTCTACACCGACGCCATCGCCGCCAGCTTCCTGATCAACATCATCGCCATGGCCGCGCCGCTGTTCGTGATGAACGTGTACGACCGCGTCGTGCCGAACCAGGCCACCGCCACCCTGTGGGTGCTGGCCGTGGGCATCTGCGGTGCCTACCTATTCGACCTGATCCTCAAAAGCCTGCGCAGCCTGTGCCTGGACCTGGCCGGTAAAAAGACCGACCTGATCATCTCGGCTACGCTGTTCGAGCGCATCGTCGGCATGTCCATGAAGTACCGCCCGGCGCGGGTCGGCAGCTTCGCGCAGAACATTCATGAGTTTCAAAGCCTGCGCGATTTTCTCGCGTCGCTGACCCTCACAAGCCTGATCGATCTGCCGTTCACGCTGCTGATCTTTATGGTGATCGCCATCCTCGGTGGGCACCTAGTGTGGATCCCGGTGCTGGCGTTCCCGCTGGCCCTGGGCATCGGCTACGCCTTGCAGAAGCCCCTGGTCGCGACCATGGAGCGCACCATGGCGCTGGCCGCCGAGCGCCAGTCGAGCCTGATCGAAACCCTTGCCGGGCTCGATGCGGTCAAGGTCAACAATGCCGAGAGCGAGCGTCAGTACGGCTGGGAACAGACCATCGGTACCCTGAGCCGGCTTGAGCTGCGGGTGAAGTTGCTGTCGGGCCTGTCGATGAACATGACCCTGCTGATCCAGCAACTGGCTGGCGTGATCATGATCGTGTTCGGCGTGTACCAGATCATCGACGGCAACCTCAGTATGGGCGGCCTGATTGCCTGCTACATGCTCAGTGGCCGCGCCTTGAGCCCGTTGGCCTCGCTGTCGGGCCTGCTGACGCGCTACCAGCAAGCCAAGGTCACCATGACCTCGGTGGACCAGATGATGGAGCTGCCCCAGGAGCGCAACTTCGAAGAGCGCCCCATGAGCCGGCGCACCCTGCAAGGCGCCATCGAGTGCCGGGGCCTGAACTTCACTTACCCGAACCAGCAGAACCTGGCGCTGAAAAACATCAACCTGGTGATCAAACCAGGGGAAAAAATCGGCATCATCGGCCGCAGCGGTTCGGGCAAAAGCTCCCTGGCCAAGCTGATCGTTGGCCTTTACCAACCCGACTCCGGCTCCTTGCTGGTGGACGGCGTGGACGTGCGCCAGATCGACGTGAGCGAACTGCGCCACAACATCGGCTATGTCGCCCAAGACATTCAATTGCTGGCCGGCACCCTGCGCGACAACCTGGTCAGCGGTGCGCGCTACGTCGAGGATGAAATGGTCCTGCAAGCCGCCGAACTGGCTGGCGTGCACGAATTTGCCCGCCTGCATCCCCAAGGCTACGAGCTGCAAGTCGGCGAGCGTGGGCAGAACCTGTCCGGCGGCCAGCGCCAGAACGTTGCCCTGGCCCGTGCGCTGCTGCTCAACCCGCCCATGCTGCTGCTGGACGAACCCACCAGCGCCATGGACAACACCGGTGAAGAACGCTTGAAGCAACGCCTGCAAGCCGTGGTGCAAAACAAGACCGTGGTGCTGGTCACGCACCGAGCCTCACTGCTCTCCCTGGTCGACCGCCTGCTGGTGGTCGACCGTGGGCAGATTCTCGCGGACGGCCCGAAAGCCGTGGTCATGGAAGCGTTGAAGAAGGGGCAGATCAGTGTTGCTTAACTCCATCAAGAGTGCGGTCGGCCGCTACTTCAAAGGCTCCGATTCGCTGCAGGGCCAGCCGCTGCCCGAGGTCAACAAGGCGCTGATCGAAGATGCGCCACGGGTCATCCGCCTGACCATCTGGGCAATCATCGCGTTCTTTATATTCCTGGTGGTGTGGGCTGGTTTCTCCCAGATCGACGAAGTGACCCGTGGCGACGGCAAGGCGATTCCGTCGTCCAAATTGCAGAAAATCCAGAACCTGGAAGGCGGTATCGTCGCCGAGCTGTACGTCAAGGAAGGCCAGATCGTAGAGGCCGGCGCGCCGTTGATTCGTCTCGACGACACGCGGTTTGTCTCCAATGCCGGGGAAACCGAAGCCCTGCGCCTGGCCATGCAGCTGCGCGTCGAGCGTTTGAGCGCCCAGGTGGATGACCGCCCGCTGAACATCCCCGACGATGTGCTCAAGGCCGCACCGAGCCAGGCTGCCAATGAGCGCTCCTTGTATGAAAGCCGCCGCCAGCAGTTGAAAGACGAAGTCGGCGGCTTGCAGGAGCAACTCGTACAGCGCCAACAGGAACTGCGCGAGTTCACCTCCAAGCAGGGCCAATACCGCAGCCAGTTGTCCCTGCAACGCCAGGAAATCAACATGTCCGAGCCGCTGGTGGCTCAGGGCGCGGTGTCGCCGGTAGAAGTGCTGCGCCTCAAGCGCGCCGAAATGGAAACCCGCGGGCAGTTGGACGCCACCACCCTGGCGATCCCGCGTGCTGAATCGGCGATCAAGGAAGTGCAACGCAAAATCGATGAAACCCGCGGCAAATTCCGCAGCGAAGCCCTGACCCAACTCAACGAAGCCCGTACTGAACTGAACAAGGCCGAGTCCACCGGCCGCGCGTTGGAAGACCGGGTCAGCCGCACCCTGGTCACTTCGCCAGTGCGTGGGATCGTCAAGCAGTTGCTGGTCAACACCGTTGGCGGTGTGATCCAGCCGGGCAGCGACATGGTCGAAATCGTGCCGCTGGACGACACCCTGCTGGTAGAAGCCAAGATCCGTCCGCAAGACATCGCCTTCCTGCACCCAGGGCAAGAAGCGGTGGTCAAGTTCACCGCTTACGACTACACGGTCTACGGTGGCCTGAAGGCCAAGCTCGAACGCATCGGCGCCGACACCATCACTGATGAAGACAAAAAAACCACCTACTACATGATTACTCTGCGCACCGACCGCAGCCACTTGGGCACCGATGAGAAGCCGTTGCTGATCATCCCCGGCATGGTTGCTTCGGT
This sequence comes from Pseudomonas sp. PA-1-6B, assembly GCF_021609545.1. Lineage (NCBI taxonomy): Bacteria > Pseudomonadati > Pseudomonadota > Gammaproteobacteria > Pseudomonadales > Pseudomonadaceae > Pseudomonas > Pseudomonas sp. PA-1-6B. The sequence goes on along the minus strand of NZ_WJZM01000018.1, from coordinate 86,680 downwards.
GGATATCATCACCGGCAAGAAAAGCATTCTCAGCTACTTGCTCAAGCCGATCATCAAGGCGCGGGCCGAGGCGTTGCACGAGCGTTGATTTTCAGCGCCTGTACCGACCTCATCGCAGGCAAGCCAGCTCCCACATTTGAATGTGTTCACCAATCAAAATGTGGGAGGGGGCTTGCCCCCGATGCGGCCGCCAGCATCACGCTACAGCTCAAACCAAACGCCATATCCATATGCGCTAACGGTATTTAAGCTTCCATCCTTATGCCTATAAATTCACTCCCCTGTCTGCCGGGAATGAATCAAATGTCTGCCACCACCGTCCTCCAAACCTTCGACATCCGGCCTTTCCCTGGCAGCGTCGGCGCCGAGATCATCGGCCTGGACTTATCCCGCCCAGTCAACGACCAGGACTTCGCCCGCATCCATCGCGCACACCTGGACCACCACGTTATCGTGTTCCGCGACCAACGCATCACCCCCGAACAACAGATCGCCTTCAGCCGCCGTTTCGGCGTGTTGCAGATCCATGTGCTCAAGCAGTTCCTGTTGGCCAACCATCCCGAGATCCTGATCGTTTCCAACATCATCGAGAACGGCCAATCCATCGGCCTGGGGGATGCAGGCAAGTTCTGGCATTCGGACCTGTCGTACAAAGAACTGCCCAGCCTGGGTTCGATGCTGCATGCCCAGGAACTGCCATCTGAAGGCGGCGACACTCTGTTCGCCGATATGCACAAAGCCTGGGAGCAGCTGCCAAGCCACCTGCGCAACGCCATCGAAGGCCGCAGCGCCGCGCATTCCTACACGGCGCGCTACAGCGAGAACAAATTCGAAGGCAACTGGCGCCCAACCCTCACTCCGGAACAGCTCGCCCAGGTTGCCGAAGTGGTGCACCCCGTTTTGCGTACCCACCCGGAAAACGGCCGTAAGGCGCTGTTCGTCAGCGAGGGCTTCACCACCCGTATCGTCGGCTTGCCCGATGACGAAAGCCGTGACCTGCTGGCCCAGCTCTACGCCCACAGCGTGCTGCCGGAAAATATCTACCGTCATCAGTGGCAGCCCCACGACCTGGTGTTCTGGGACAACCGCTCGCTGATCCACCTGGCCGCCGGGTGCCCAAGCCACCTGCGGCGCAAATTGTTCCGCACCACCATTCAGGGGGACGCGCCTTTCTAACCCGATAAAGCCTGCTAGGATTGCGCCCAGTTCACTCCCAACGGACCACGAGTGCTTGGCATGCAACTACCGGACATGAACCTGCTGGTCGCCCTCGACGCGTTGCTCGACGAGGGCAGTGTGGTGGGCGCGGCGCGGCGGATGAACCTCAGCCCGGCCGCCATGAGCCGCACCCTCACGCGTATCCGTGAAGCGGTCGGAGACCCGATCCTGGTGCGTGCCGGCCGTGGCCTGGTGCCGACGCCCAAGGCGCTCGAGCTGCAAGGCCAGGTGCGCAATGTGGTGGAGCAGGCCGCGTTGCTGTTCCGTTCGGCGGACCAAGTCGATCTGAGCACCTTGCGCCGCCGCTTCAGCGTGCGCGCCAATGACTTTTTCATCGGCGTGTATGGCGGGCGACTGTTCGACACTATGGAGCGCGTGGCGCCGCTGTGCGAGCTGCGCTTTGTGCCCGAAGGCGACACTGACGATGAAGCCCTGCGCGAGGGGCGGTTGGACTTGCGGGTGAGCAACACCATGCCTGCCAGCCCGGAAGTGAAGGTGCAAAACCTGTTCTCCACCACCTTTGTCGGCCTGGCACGCCAGGACCACCCGCTGTTCGATGAAGAAATCACGGCGGCACGCTTTGCCAGCTATTCCCACATCAGCATCTCCCGGCGCGGCATCGCCCGTGGGCCCATCGATACCGCGTTGAATGCTCAAGGCCTGGAGCGCCGTGTGGCCATGATCGCCCCCGGCTTTCACGGTGCGATGTTCATGCTGCCCGATTCCGACCTGCTGCTGCCGGTACCCAAGGAAGCCCTCCTGAGCGCCAAGCGTCTGAACCTGCCACTGCGCGCGTTCGCCTTGCCGATTTCACTGCCCACCCTGGTCCTGGCCCAATCCTGGCACCCACGCTTCGACAAAGACCCGGCGCACAAATGGCTGCGCGAAACCATGCGCGAAAGCTGTCATGCCACCTGGCTAGAAGCCCAGCCGGTATAAAGCGAACGCGGATAAATGTGGGAGCTGGCTTGCCTGCGAAGGCGGCATGTCAGTCACTGAATCTCTTACTGAACTGGCGCTATCGCAGGCAAGCCAGCTCCCACAGGGTTCAGTGTTGATGTTCAAAGTTGCGTCCGACGCACTTATAACCTGCCAACAAGTAACTTTTTGTCATGAGAGTGCCTGATTAAACTGCTCGGGTATTTTTCATTCCGAGTTACCTGTTCATGACGTCCCTCGCTGCCCCCGCTATCCAGGCCGCAGCCAAACCTACGGCCCCGAGCCCACCCGTGTTCGGCCCGCGCATCATCATCGGCTTGCTCGGCGTGTTGCTGGCGGTGCTGGTCTCCGGTCTCAACGAGATGGTCACCAAGGTCGCTCTCGCCGATATTCGTGGTGCGCTGTACATCGGCTTTGACGAAGGCACGTGGTTGGTCGCCGCCTACACCGCCACCTCCGTGGCAGCCATGGCCTTCGCGCCGTGGTGTTCGGTGACGTTTTCCCTGCGTCGCTTCACCCTGTGCGCTATCGGTTTGTTCACCGTGCTGGGCATCCTTTGCCCGTTTGCGCCGAACTACGAAAGCCTGCTGCTGCTGCGTACCGTGCAAGGCCTGGCCGGTGGCGCGCTGCCGCCGATGCTGATGACCGTGGCGCTGCGTTTTTTGCCGGCCAACGTCAAGTTGTACGGGTTGGCCGGTTACGCACTGACCGCCACCTTCGGGCCCAGCCTGGGCACGCCGCTGGCGGCGTTGTGGACCGAATACGTCGGCTGGCAGTGGGCGTTCTGGCAGATCGTCGCGCCGTGCCTGCTGGCCATGGCGGCCGTGGCCTACGGCTTGCCACAAGATCCGCTGCGCCTGGAGCGCTTCAAGCAGTTCAACTGGCGTGGTTTGCTATTGGGCTTCCCGGCGATTTGCATGCTGGTGATCGGCCTGTTGCAGGGCAATCGCCTGGACTGGTTCGAATCGGGCCTGATTACCTTCCTGCTGTGTGGCGGCACATTGTTGCTGGTGCTGTTCATGCTCAACGAATGGTCACAACCGCTGCCCTTCTTCAACCTGCAGATGCTCGGCCTGCGCAACCTGGCCTTCGCCCTGATCGTGCTGGCCGGCGTGCTGATGGTGCTGACCTCGGTGATCATCATTCCGTCGAGTTTCCTCGCCCAGGTCCAGGGCTACCGGCCGCTGCAAACTGCGCCGGTGATGCTGCTGATGGCGCTGCCACAGTTGATTGCGCTGCCGCTGGTGGCGGCGCTGTGCAACCTGCGCTGGGTCGATTGCCGCTGGGTGCTGGGCGTTGGCCTGAGCATGTTGGTGCTGTGCTGCATCGGCAGTTCTCACCTGACTTCGGCGTGGATTCGTGACGACTTTTACGGCTGGTACCTGCTGCAGATTTTCGGTCAGCCGATGGCCGTGTTGCCTCTGCTGATGCTGTCCACCGGCAGTATCCAACCCATCGAAGGGCCGTTTGCCTCGGCCTGGTTCAACACCGTCAAGGGCCTGGCCGCTGTGATCGCCACTGCGGTGCTGGATACATTGACCACCCAGCGCGGGCATTTCCATTCAACCATGTTGGTGGACCGCCTGGGCAATTCGCCCCTGGCCGACGCTGACGCGCCGGGCCTCGCCCACCGCTTGCACGAGCAGACGGTGGTGCTGACCTCTTCGGATCTTTACGTCGTCATGGCCGGTGTCGCGGTGGCGTTGATCCTGCTGATTTTCTGGATGCCCACGCGGATCTATCCGCCTCGCGCTCCGGCCTGACCACAAGGACTTTCCATGAAACGCAAAGACAAAATTGCCGTCTCCGTTATTGCTGTATTTGCTGTCGGCGTGTTGTTTTACCTGGTTGCGCCGGGCGTACTGGGCAGCAAGCACCAGACCACCAACGACGCCTTTGTCGCCGCCGACTTCACTCTGGTGGCGCCGCGGGTGGCAGGCTTCATCAAGGAAGTGCTGGTAGAGGACAACCAGCGCGTCAAGGCTGGCCAACTGTTGGCGCTGATCGACGACCGCGATTTTCGCGCCGCCGCCCAGGCCGCCGATGCCGACACCCTGGTCGCCCAGGCCCAGCTGAAAAACGCCAGCGCGACCCTGGAGCGCCAAAGCTCGGTGATCGCTCAGGCCCAAGCCACCGTGGCAGCAGATCGCGCCGAAGTGGCGTTTGCCGAGCATGAACTGAATCGCTACAACCACCTCGCTGGCGTCGGTGCGGGCACCGTGCAGAACGCCCAGCAAGCCAAGACGCGCATCGACCAGGCTACCGCGCGCCTGGCCAAATCCACCGCCGTGCTAGCCGCCGAACGCAAGCAGGTGGAAATCCTCACCGCCCAGCGCGACGCCGCCGAAGGTGGGCTCAAACGCGCCCAGGCAGCGCTGGAAATGGCCAGTTATCAGTTGTCTTACACGCGCATTGTCGCACCGGTGGATGGCATGGTCGGTGAGCGTGCGGTACGGGTCGGCGCCTATGTGACACCGGGCAGCAAGATCCTCGCGGTGGTGCCACTGGCCGAAGCCTATGTGGTGGCCAATTTCCAAGAGACGCAACTGTCGCATATGCACGCGGGGCAAGCGGTGCAAGTCAGCGTCGACAGCCTTGACGGCGAACTGCTCAAAGGGCATCTGGAAAGCCTGGCGCCTGCCACCGGAGTGACCTTCGCCTCGGTCAAGCCCGACAACGCCACCGGCAACTTCACCAAGGTGGTGCAGCGTATTCCGGTGAAGATCGTCCTCGAACCGAACCAGCCACTGACCGAGCGTTTGCGCGTCGGCATGTCGGTGGAAGCCAGCGTCGATACGCGGCCGGTCGCGCAACAGCGTGAGGTGGCCCAGCAATGAAACATGTTGCCTGGCTCACCTTGAGCCTGATCAGCCTGAGTGCCTGCACGGTCGGTCCCGACTTCCAGCGGCCCGAGAGCCCGCAGATCAATCAATGGAGCGAGCCCCAGGGCCGCCAGGCCGCCAGCCGCGCCACCAGCGACCCTTTGCAGGAGCGCTGGTGGGATGTGTTCCACGATGCACAGCTCTCGGCCCTTACGCGTCGCGCCCTCAGCGATAACCTCGACCTGAAACTGGCCAGCAGCCGCCTGCAACAAAGCCGTGCTATCCGCCAGGTGACCACGGCCGAGCGCTACCCCAACGTTGATGTCGGCGGCGCTTACCAGCGCAAGCGCAACAGCGGCAAAGGCTTGAATGATCCTTCCGGCGAGAACGGCCGCTCGGCCTTCAACCAATGGGACGTGGGCTTTTCGGCCGCCTGGGAGCTGGACTTCTGGGGCCGGGTCAAGCGTGAAACCGAGGCCGCCGACGCCACGCTGGAAGTCGCCGAAAACGACCGTCGCGCCGTGTTGTTGTCGGTACTGGCCGAGACCGCCCAGGACTACATCCAACTGCGCGGCGTACAAAATACCCGCGCCGTGACCGAGCAAAACCTCGACGTCGCTCGCCACAGCCTCAAGCTCTCGCAACTGCGTCTGGCCGACGGCGTCGCGACCGATTTGGACGTGGCCGAAGCCGCCGCCCAGGTCGCGGCTATTGAAGCGCGCCTGCCGGATCTGCAGCAGCGTCAGGACCAGTTGATCAACGCCCTGAGCCTGCTGATGGGCGAGCCACCCCAGGCGCTGTACGCGCAGCTGTCCAAAGACGCTCCCGTGCCGCAAACCCAGCGCCAGGTGGCGATCGGCCTACCATCGGAACTCGCCGAACGCCGGCCCGACATCCGCCAGGCCGAAGCGCGCCTGCACGCAGCCACGGCCAGCATCGGCGTGGCCAAGGGCGACTTTTACCCACGTATCACCCTGTCTGGCAGCCTGGGTTCCCAAGCCATGCAACTCTCGGATTTCGGCTCCTGGGGTTCCCGTGCCTTTGCCTTCGGCCCGCAATTGAGCCTGCCGCTGTTCAACGGCGGGCGCCTGCAAGGCATGGTGGATTTACGCGAAGCCCAGCAACAGGAAGCGGCGCTGGCCTACCAGCAAACCGTGCTGCGTGCCTGGCATGAAATCGACGACCAACTGACCCGCTACAACGCCAGCCAACTGCGCCGCGACAGCCTCGCGGAAGCTGTGCGCCAGAACCAAATTGCGCTGACCACCGCCCAACACCAGTACGTCGAAGGCGTGGCGGATTTCGTCAACGTACTCACCGTGCAGAGTGCGTTGTTGGCGACTCAGGAGCAGTGGGTAGAGAGCTCCACCGGCGTGTCATTGGCTATGGTCGGCTTGTACAAGGCGCTGGGAGGCGGGTGGGAGTCGGTGTATCCGTTGCAAGTCGCTCAGTAATGAGGGTGCGCTTTGTTGCAGCCCGAGATTCTTGATCCTAAGTGAGGTCTGCTGCAAACCGGGTACACACATTGGAAAGCATGCGTACCTCGGCACCGCTACAGCCTGCCGCTTCGAAAAAGCCGGAGGCTTCTCGCACGACGGCATACATATCCGTGACGATGGACATTGCTTCATCCGCCCCCAACCCAAAGCGTTCAGGCGTACTCAGCAAATTGCTGACAGACGATACCCGGCCTTCATTGCCGATGATGAGCGCCTGCAAGCCTAGTTGGGTAGGGTGGGGCAACACGTCAAAGACTGGCGCAAGGGAATAGCCCGAGGTGCTGGTCAGCAGCAGCCCGGTTTGTTTCAGGTGATCGTCGCTATTGCCGATGAGCACATTGAAAGCCATGCGCTTGTAAAGCTCACGCATATCCAACGTTGCATCATCGCTGACCTTCTTCAAAACGTCGGCGATTCTGGAATATGAAACGGCACCGTCAGCCGCATCAATCCGCATTCTCGGCTTCTCAGTGCTTACCAACGAGTTGCAGCTGACATAGTGCTCGCGGCCAGCGCCTTCATGTCGGTCAAAACGCTCGACCATCAAGACCGGTTTGCCGGCGACCTCTACCAATTTGTGCCCGGCTGCGGGTAGACCTGCAGCATCCGCCATTTGAAGGCTGGCGAATTCCGCCCGTGGCTGGTCGAACACATCGTCGCTACGGCCGAGTTTAGCAATCCATTCCTTGCCTTCATGAGTCACGGTGACCTTCGGCCTGGCGCCGCCCATGGAACTCCCAAACTCGAATAACCGTGCGATTTCCGCAGGCAGGTCGACGTCACCCTTCTCGACTCGATCAAGGCCCACCATGATTTTCTCAAGGTCTTCAAATTGCGGGGGTTGGTGCAGGGTTGGCAGGTGACTTCGTGACGCACTGAACAGCAGGCAACCCACTCCTGCTCCCCGCGAGGCAAGCAGCCATTCAACTTCGTTTTGTGGATGCTGTTTGTGGGTCGCCAGCAGAACACGCCGGCCCCAATTGTCGGGCGTTGCGTCGTCGAGCACACCAAACATGCGCGTCGAGGAATACTGGTTAGGGGTCAGTGGCAAACTCAGCGGGTCAATCGCAAATGCGTCGGGCCGCGCGAGCCAACTGTTGGCGTAGCGAAAAACGAATCCATTCCCATGCATGGCCACCTCGCCAACAGGGACCGGGTCACCGACTAAGTGAGCTGAAAAAACAAAGGCATTACCAATCGGCTTCCAGGACATCGGGTTCTCCTTCAGTGCGAATTCGCTCAGGCTCTCGGGCGAGGCTCATGGTAATACCAACCTGGTCAAGTTCTGGTGACGCAATGCTCGCCATACCTTCTTCCAAGTCCATCGCGCTCAGCACATTCATCAGCACGCCGAGGGATACGCCGGCCTCGCCCTGCCTCAGCCGCTGATACGTCTGCCGCGTAATGCCCGCGCGGCTGCATATGGTGGAGATTTTCAACCGGCGACGAATGCGGGCTATTTCGATACCGTTCCCGATACCTCTCATTACCTCAGCGCTTCTCTCTGAGATGTACCCTTTGTGCGGGTAGGGCTTCGCTGTTTCTTGCATGATATATCACTCTTTAAAGCAATAAAGGTAACTTATATCATCCAAGCTTCTAAGGCCACCTGCAAAAAACCGGCTCGAGGCCGGTTTTTTGCAGGGTTGGAAGATCAAAGGTTTTGCAAAAACACCACATACCCCCGAAACCACTCATTGCCCCGCAGATACCCCGGCTCTTGCCACTCCCCGCCCTGAATCAAGCCAATCTTGAACGGCACCCCCAGCCGATTCATCCGCGGCAAATACGCCGCGTAATCCGGGATGCTGTGACGCCCTTGATAGGTCTGCACCACCACTTCATCCACCACGCCTTTGAGCTGGGCGATGGCGGCCGGGTCGGCGTTGCTGCTCCAGTCCATCAGGCCGGTGATGCTCAGGCGCAGGTCGGCGGGCAGGCGTTGGCGCAGGTCGCGCAGGAAGTCGGCGTATTCATGCAGGTATTGGGTGCGGGCATCGAAGTCGATCTGGATACCGATCACCGGGTTGCCCGCGTCACGCCAGCGTTGCACCTGGCCCAGCACCTGGGTGTAGACCCGTTCCGGCCAGCGCAGGGTGTGGGCGCGGTACACCACCCAGACGTGGCCTTGGGTAAGGCGCGGCACGCTCATGCCCTGGGCGATCAGTTGTACGCCGCGCTGGGGCGCACGGCGGGTGGCGTTGATCTGGCCTTGCAGGATGTACAGGGTTTTTGCCTGCTTGATCACCGGCTGAGGCTCGACGCCACTCCACAGCCAGAAGGCGTCATAGTCGCGGACGTCGACGGCGCCAAAAGCCGGGCTTGCCAGCAACAGCAAGCCTAGCCACAGCGACTTCACCAGTAGTACTGCAGCGATTTGCCCCATTGGGTATCGGCAAAACCGCTCTTGAGTTGGCGGAACCAAGCTTTGCGCACCGCTGGCGCAACGTCTTCGCCGCCGCAGCTGTTGTAGCCGGCCGGCGCGTAGCAGTTGATGGCGCGGAACAACGCATAGGCCTTGTCGGTTTTCGGCGCCTTGGCGTTGGCGATCACTTGTTTGTAGCCGTCCAGGCGCGAGAAGGTTTCACCCTTGAAGTCCGAGTCGGTACTGCCCAGGCTGCCGGCGGCGCGGGGTTGTTCCAACGGCATGCCGTCCAGGCCGTTGCGCAGGATGAATTCCCCGAAGCAGTTCAACGCATGCGGGTTTTTGGCCTCGTTCTGCAAGGTCGCCGCGGTTTGCGCGATGCTTGGGCACGCGTACCCAGATTCGGCCTTGTCGCCGTTCCATTGGAACAGCTTCAAGGTCTGGCCGCTGGTATAGGTGTAGCCCAGGCTGGTGCCGAGTTTGCCGTCAGAGAGCGAGGCCTGCTTGAGGTCATCGGCGAAGGTGGCGTACTGGCCGCGCAGCAGGTCTTTGTAGAGGAGCACGAATTGCGCGCTCTGACGCTCGATCGGGTCGCTGGCGTTGGCGATCTGCTGGCGCAGTAGGTCGGGGCCGGCGACGTTGCGCAGCAGGATGTAGCGCACTTGCTTGGCGCTGATCGGCGAGTCGGCGGCGAACACCTTGGCCAGTTGGCCGCTGCGCTCGTAGTTCATGGCCAATGCCAGCTCCAGCTGGTCACGTTGCAGCGGTTGCTTGGCCAGCGGCAGCAGTTGCAGCCACAGGGCTTCGGCGCCTTTCCAGTCCTGCTTGGCCTCCAGGGCGAGGGCGCGCAGGGTCTGTTGGCTGAAGGCGAAGTAATCCAGGCTCGATGGTACATCCGCAGGCAGGTGCTTCAAGGCCGTGTCGGGTTGGTGCTCGACGTACAGGGCATAGCTGGCTTGCAGGAAGTCAAACAGCGCCGGCTCAGTGGCGAAGGTGCTCTTTTGCTTATCCAGGTCTTCGCGGCTCAACAGCGGCGGGGTGTGGGCGCGCATCGCCATCAGGTCGCTGACCACTTGCAGCATCGGGCTGTTCGCCGCTTGGTTGCCGACCATCAGCAACTTGAGGTCGGCCTCTTCCACCAACTCATCGACGCTGACATTACGCTGGGCGTCGGTGGCCTCGGTGAATTGCCAGGTGAAGTCTTCGGCAAGCTTGGCGTCGTCGTTCGCCAGCCAGTGCACACGGCGCAAGAGCCCGCGGGCGGAGGCGACGTAATCGCCCTGTGGGTAAGTTTTCAGGTAACCGAGAAAGCGTTGCTCGGCATCGCTCAGGGCCGACTTATCCACATGCTCGCGTTGCGGCATGCCGTATTCGTCGAAGGCTTCGGCCTGGGCCTGATTCAGCGACGTACGCGCAGTCATGTACAGCGCCGTTTCCTTCAGCCACGGCACATCGCTGGTGGCGGCGGCGGCGAACCCGCGCTCGGCGTAATCGAAGCGCCCGCTGTAGAAATCGCCGGCGGCCTGCAAGTAGGTGCGAAACAACTGGGCGTTGGCCGAGGGGGTCAGATGCGCGTCCACCACCTGGCGGCTCCAGTCACAGGTGGTCAGCAGCTGCAGGCGTGCTTTTACCAACACATCGCGCTCGGCGGGCGGCATCTGGGCTTTGATCACCTGGCTGATAAACGCCGCGGCGCTGTCATCGTCATTGCTGCGGCAACGGCTGCCTTCGCCATTCAGGAAGGCCTGGCCTGCGGTCTTGTACTCCTCGCGCTTGATGCCCAGGGGCTGGAGCAGCGTGTCGAGTTCGGCTGTGCGTGAATCGTCAGCTTTGTTGTCAGGCTCCTCATTCGTGGCCGGAACCGGCACCAGGCGGTACACCGGAAACGGCACCGGGCCAAACCCTTGCGCCAAATCGTCTTCGCCTAAGGCATTGGGGGCCAGGGGCGCGGCTTTTTTGTCGGCCAGCAACAGGCGCAGGTTCACCCGGCTGTCGTTGCCAGGGCTGAGAAACGGCTGGTTGCTGCACGGCTCGTAGCTGTCACGCGACACCCGCCAGTCGGGGTAGCACGAGTCGTCAGAACTGGCCTGGGCCGGTAGGGAAAACCCGGCCAGCAGGGCCAGGGCCAGAGGTGACAGCAAACCGATGCGCATAACGTTTCCTTGATCCTGAGTCCTTGGAGAAGGGGCAATAATAGCCTGATCCGACGCGTGCTTCGGTGAAGGCCTACACAAATTGCGGATTTGTCCGATTCCAGCGGCGAGGCCAGGGCTTTTGGCCTAGAGTGGCGGTGTTTGCGCATGCGCAGTGTTTGTCCTGTAAGAGGGCAGTAGTAGCGGAGTCGATATGCGTCGGTCTGTGGTAGAGCAACACGAAAAAGTCGGGGCATTGCCTGCCTTTCATCGCTTGAGCTGGGAAGGTGCCGGCTGGCTCAGCCGCCTGTGGTGGGTGCCGATCCTGGCGCTGGCCATGGCCCTGCGGTTTTACCACCTCACCTCGGCGGCGATCTGGGGCGACGAAGGCTCCAGCCTGTTGCTCAGCGAATACGCCCTGGCCGACCTGTGGTTTCACGCGGCCCATGATGTGCACCCGCCGCTGTACTTCTTGCTGCTGCGCGGTTGGATCGAGGTGTTCGGCGACAGCATCGGCTCAATTCGCAGCCTGAGTGCGATCCCCGGCGTGGCCGTCGTGGGCCTGGGCATCTGGCTGACACGGCAACTGTCCACCCGACGCGCAGCCGTGCTGGCGGGGATCCTGCTGGTTCTACTGCCCACTGCGGTGCGCTACAGCCAGGAAGTGCGTATGTATTCGCTGCTCGGCGTGTGGCTGCTGGGCGCCACGCTGGCACTGGTGTACTGGGTGAGGCAGCCCGAACGCGCGCGCTATTTGGCTGTGTATGTGCTGCTGATGAGCGCCGGGTTCTATACCCACTACTTCACTGCGCTGTGCGTGCTGGTGCATTGGGCGTACCTGGGGTTGCAGGCGCCAGCTCAACGCCTGATCACGCGACCTGCGTGGTGGGTCGCCAACGTGGCGATAGTGTTGCTGTATCTACCCTGGCTGCCCAACCTGCTGGGTTTGGTGCAGCACGTCGAACAGCTCAAAGTCGGCGGCGACATTGGTTGGGAAGAGCCGGTCAATCTGCTGTCGCTACCGTCGATGGTGTGGCAGTTCCTGCTGCAGGATGACGGTCTCGGCCTGTGGCCGCCGCTGTTCTGGCTGTTACCCCTGCTGCTGGCCGTGGTGGTTGTATCGACGGCCTGGCGCAATAACGCGGCGCGCTTGCCGGCACTGTTTTGCCTGCTACCGCTGCTGCTGGTCTATGGCGTGTCCTTTATCTCGCCCGTGTTTATCGAGCGCTACCTCACGGTGTATGCGTTAGGCCTGCCGATAGTCCTGGCGCTTGCCATCGACCGTTTGCCGTCCCGTTTGTCCTGGCTGGGCGTGGCACTGTTCGCGCTGTTTGTTGGCGTAGAACTGCTGGGGTTAAAGAACAACTTCGAGGTGGATGAACACGACCAGTTCAACGTGCCGGTGGAGTTCGTCAATCGCAACTACCAGGAAGGCGACCGCATCGTCCTCAGCGACATGATGTGGTACCTCAGCTACGTGTATTACGACCAGACCGACGCGCAACTTCAGCTCTACACACCGCCCAAACCCGACGGTACCTCGACGCGACCGAACGCCTATGGTTTCGGCACGCTGGTGGACCAGGACGGTGGCCGCATCTATCTGGACCGCCTGTCAGCACTGCCTGCTCAAACGCGACGGGTATGGTTGATCAGCAGCAACGAAGCCCCGGATGAATTCGCGCCGCTGCCCACCAGTTGGCACGAACTCAGTCGCCAGGACGGCGGTGGCGCCAGGGCGCGGTTGTTCGTGCTATGCAACGCACCGGCGCCGCAACCTGAAGGCTGCCGCTAGACTCACTTCAACCTACTTATGAGGAGCCCTCCATGGAATCGCCACTGCACAGCTTGCCTGCTTTGTTCAAACAGCTTGGCTTGCCGGACGACCCGGTCAGTATCGAGCAATTTGTCGCCTCTCATTCGCCGCTCAAGCCGGAGTTGAAACTGGCGGACGCGTTTTTTTGGACGGATAGCCAGAGGGCATTTTTGCGTGAGGAGATTCTCGACGATGCGGATTGGGCGGTGGTGGTGGATGAGTTGAATCTGATCTTGCGGGGTGGACGAGGGGTGTAAAAAAATAGCTGCCACGCTGTAACTTGAAAAAATCTGGTGAGGGTTGAAAAAATTTGGTTTTGACCGCGCAAATTATTTTTTTCTGAAAAAGCCCCCGATACGAAAAAATATGGGAAACGTCCTATTTTTCATGGGGAAACGGACTATAGCCGCCGCAGACGATTTTTCTTATCAAAGGGATATCTCCTATTGATGAGTGGGTACGACATGCAAAAGCTGATTCCGCGCGGAAAACTACGGAGTTTTGACCCTTCGACGATTGAACTCATAAGCCCTTTTTCTGCGACGTCAATTGTTGAATTTCATCTTCCATTTACTTCTGGTTTGCTTGGGTTGTCTGAGCTTATTAAAGAGTGTGATGTAGGTTTGAACTCGTGTGTAACTTGGAAAGGCCGAAAAGCGATACTTGACAAGATTAATGGCGGAGAGTGGTTGCTTGTTTCAGAACGGACGGGGGCTTTGAATGACTTGTATGCACAGCGATGTATTCCAAGTGGGTTCTCTTCTGGCCGGTTTGTTAGCGAGGAGGAGGTAGGGCCGGGAAAATGGGCTTTTTTCAGCGTTGACTATGACGGAGTGAAGAACACCGCGATTATAGCCGCCAATCGCTTAGGATCTATGGGTGACCAAGGTCGAGTATTTGGTTCTGACGGCAAAGATTTAGCAAACACGGCCAGAACACTTATTCAGCAATGGGTGCCACTGAATGATTTCGAAGAGCACCGCATCGCCGACTCTGCCATACGTCGATATGGTGAGCTTCGGTACACTCCGCAACGGTTTCTGGAGGGCGAGGACAAGTGGCAGATTGGCGGGAAATCGTGGCACTGGCAGCCAGTCACGCCAGATGAGGCGTATGAAAAAAAGGAGGGGGCAAAATGAGCCATCGCAGAATTTGGCTATTTTGGGGAGCGATGGATGCGATTTATCTCATTTGGTATTCATCCAATAGTTTCTTAAACAATAGAACTCCGTATCTGAGTGATGTGATAAGTGCCTCAGATGTTTTGCGAGAGCACAGTGATGTGCAAATTGTCATGTTTATGGGGGCGTTGGTTTTACAGGCCTCAATTTTTGCATCCTGTGCCATGTTTTTTCTTCAGAAAAAATCAGTCATGTGGCTTGCCTTTTTCCAAACCCCCTTACGTCTTGTGCTCATTATCCCCTCCGTTTCGCTCCTGTTGATTGGCGCTCGAGTTTTCCCGCATTACAACGTACTGGCAATGGCTGGATTGATCGGTGCATCGGAGATTTTAAAAGTCTGGAGCGTGTGGCGATGGAGCAAAAAATGCTGACGCTGACCTAATGTGGGAGCGGGCTTGCCCGCGAAGGCGGTGTGTCAGTCACTGAATACTCAACTGAACCACCGCTTTCGCAGGCAAGCCAGCTCCCACATTTTGTTTGTCGTATGGCGAATATCGCGATTTGCTGATGCCCACCCTCAAACCCGCTTTACTCAAGCCACATTCCACCACTCATCTGCGAAATTGTTTCAAAACTTGACGGCACACTCTTCCTTCGTCATATTGATAGTTAGCAAACTAACTGTATGCGAACTATCCAGTGCCTCAATCCCTCGAACAACTCCAGATGAGCCTCAGCAGCAGCATGGTGGTGGGCGCCCGTAATTGGCGCAAAATCTGCCAGACCACGCTGGTGGGCTATGGCATCTCCGAAGCCTGCGCCGTGCCGTTGTTGATGATCGGTCGCTTGGGCGACGGTGTGCACCAGGTCAAGGTCGCCCAGGCCTCCGGTATGGAAAGCCCATCACTGGTGCGCCTGCTCGACCGGCTGTGCGGTGACGGTTACGTCTGCCGCACCGAAGACATCCACGACCGCCGCGCCAAGGCCCTGAGCCTCACCGAGCGTGGCCGTGAGCTGGTGCAGGCGGTGGAGGCGCAACTGGTGCGCCTGCGCAAGGACGTGTTGGCCGATATCGCCCCCGACGATCTGCAAGCGGCACTGCGTGTATTGCGCGCCTTCGAAGCGGCCGAGGCTGTATCGCCTTGAACGGATTTTTTACCGGCTTCCCGCCTGCCCGCGACTGGTTCTACGGGGTGCGTACCTTCGCCGCGTCGATGATCGCGCTGTATATCGCCATGCTCATGCAAATGCCGCGTCCGTACTGGGCGATGGCCACGGTGTATATCGTCTCCAGCCCGTTTGTCGGCCCTACCAGTTCCAAAGCCCTGTACCGCGCCATCGGCACCTTGATGGGCGCGGCGGCGGCGGTGCTGTTTGTGCCGATGTTCGTGCAGTCACCCTACATTCTGGTGGTGGTGATTGCGTTGTGGACCGGCACCTTGCTGTTTCTGTCCATGCACCTGCGCACCGCGAATAACTATGCCCTGATGCTGGCCGGCTACACCTTGCCGTTGATTGCCTTGCCGGTGGTGGATAACCCCCTGGCAGTCTGGGATGTGGCGGAGGCGCGTACCGAAGAAATCTTCCTCGGCATCGCAGTCGCAGCGGTGGTGGGCGCGATGTTCTGGCCTCGGCGGCTGATGCCGGTGTTCGATGGCTCGGTGGCCAAGTGGTTCAGCGACGCGCAGGTCTATAGCCAGCGCTTTCTCAGCCGCAAGGTCGACCCGCAAGAAGTCAGCAACCTGCGCGGCGGCATGGTCGCCACCTTCAATACCCTTGAGTTGATGATCGGCCAGTTGCCCCACGAAGGTGCGCGCCCGCAGACGGTGCGCAACACCAAGGAACTGCGCGGGCGCATGATTCACCTGCTGCCAGTGATCGACGCTTTGGACGATGCGGTGTACGCCATTGAGCACCGTGCGCCGGAGTTTCTCGATCAGCTCACGCCGTTGCTGGAAGAAGCCAGCGCCTGGCTGCAAAGCACCACCGAAGCCGCGCCACTGGAAAGCTGGCGCCTGCTGCGCGACAAGATCGACGCCGCGCAACCCCAAGGCGAAGCGCTGGATGACCGTCATACGTTGCTGTTCTCCAACGCGCTGTACCGCCTGGGCGAATGGGTCGACCTGTGGCAAGACTGCCGCAGCCTGCAAGCCGCCATCCAATGCGAAAGCCAGGACACCTGGCGCGCTGTTTACCGGCACTGGCGCCTGGGCCGGCTCACGCCGTTCCTCGACCGTGGGCTGATGCTCTACTCAGCGTTCTCCACCGTCACCGCAATCATTGTCGCCTCGGTGCTGTGGATTCTGCTGGGCTGGACCGATGGCGGCAGCGCCGTGATCCTTGCCGCCGTCGCCTGCAGCTTCTTCGCCTCGATGGACGATCCGGCGCCGCAGATCTACCGGTTCTTTTTCTGGACCGCCATGTCGGTACTGTTCGCCAGCCTGTATCTGTTTCTGGTGCTGCCCAACCTGCATGACTTCCCCATGCTGGTGCTGGCCTTCGCCGTGCCGTTTATCTGCGTCGGCACTCTCACGGTACAGCCACGCTTCTACCTGGGCATGTTGCTGACGCTGGTGAACACCTCGTCGTTCATCAGCATCCAGGGCGCCTATGACGCGGACTTTCTCAACTTCGCCAACGTCAACCTGGCCGGGCCCGTTGGCCTGCTGTTCGCGTTCGTGTGGACCTTGATCGCGCGACCCTTCGGCGCTGAATTGGCGGCCAAGCGCCTCACCCGTTTCAGCTGGCGCGACATCGTCAGCCTCACCGAGCCCGCCACCCTGGCCGAGCACCGGCACATGGCCGTACAAATGCTCGACCGCCTGATGCAACACCTGCCGCGTCTGGCCCTCACCGGCCAGGACACCGGCATCGCCCTGCGCGACCTGCGCGTGGCGCTGAACCTGCTCGACCTGCTTGCCTACTCGCCACGCATCCTCGGTGTGCCACGGGTGTTGCTCAACCAAGTGGTGGAAGGCGTGGGCGGTTACTTCAAGGCCTGCCTCAAGGCGGGTGAACGCTTGCCCGCGCCTAGCGGTCTGCTGATGACCCTGGACCGCACGCGCCGCGCCCTCAACGGTCAGGGCCTGCAAGACGAAGACGACACCCGCCTGCATCTGCTGCACGCCTTGGCCGGCCTGCGCCTGGCGCTGTTGCCCGGTGTGGAGTTCATTGGCGGTACAGAGATGGAAGCGCCGTTACCTGATGGAGCGCCTTTATGATCGGTGACCTGGATATCAGCGGGGTGTTCCTGCCCACGCTGCTGGTGCTGATGGGCATTACTTATGTGTTGTTTCTGGTGGTGCACGGGCTGTTGACGCGCATGCACTTCTATCGCCTGGTCTGGCACCGGGCATTGTTCAATGTGGGGCTCTACGCGCTGTTGCTGGGCGCGGTGGACTCACTCAGTCGATATTTGATGACATGAAAAAACCTTTTTTGACTATCGGCCGTGTCGTCCTGACGTTGTTGATCGTGAGTTTCGCGGTCGTCGTTGTGTGGCGCATGGTCATGTACTACATGTTTGCGCCCTGGACCCGTGATGGCCACATCCGTGCCGACATCGTGCAGATCGCCCCGGACGTGTCCGGGCTGATCCAGCGCGTGGACGTGCGCGACAACCAGTTGGTGACCAAGGGCCAGGTGCTCTTCGCCGTCGACCAGGACCGCTTCAAGCTGGCCCTGCGCCAAGCCCAGGCCGCCGTGGCCGACCGCCAGGAAACCCTGGCCCAGGCCCAGCGCGAGTACAAGCGTAACCGTGGCCTGGGCAACCTGGTGCCCAGCGAGCAACTGGAAGAGAGCCAGTCCCGCGTCGCCCGCGCCCAATCGGCACTGGCCGAAGCGCAAGTGACGGTGGACTCCGCCCAACTCAACCTCGACCGCTCGGTGATCCGCAGCCCTGTGGACGGCTACGTCAACGACCGCGCACCGCGTACCCAGGAGTTCGTCACCGCCGGGCGCCCGGTGCTGTCAGTGGTGGACAGCAATTCCTTCCACATCGACGGTTACTTCGAAGAAACCAAGCTCGACGGCATCCACGTGGGCATGGGCGTGGATATCCGTGTGATCGGCGACAACGCGCGCCTGCATGGCCACGTGCAGAGCATCGTCGCCGGTATCGAAGACCGCGACCGCAGCAGCGGCTCCAACCTGTTGCCCAACGTCAACCCGGCGTTCAGCTGGGTGCGCCTGGCCCAGCGGATCCCCGTGCGCATTGCCTTCGATGACGTGCCGGCGGACTTTCGCATGATCGCCGGGCGCACGGCGACGGTGTCGATCATTGACGACAAAGTTAAAGACGGGGACAAACCATGAAGCGGCTTCTGGCAACCGCTTCCCTGGGGTTGTTGCTGTCGGCCTGCCAAGTTGTAGGCCCGGATTACAAACTGCCGGAACAGGCCGCAGTCAACCGTGGCGACCTGCAAAGGCCGATCATGGGTGAAGGCAAAAACGTGGTGTCGGCACCGGTGCCAGCGGATTGGTGGAAGCTGTACAAAGACCCGCGCCTGGACGAACTGGTACGCCAGGCCATGGCCTCCAACACCGACCTGCGCGTGGCCGCCGCCAACCTGCAGCGCTCCCGTTATCAGGTGCAGCAGGCCGAATCCGCTGGCGGCTGGAGTGCCGGCGTCAAGGCCGAGGCCCAGCGTTTACAGGAATCTGGCGAGGCCTTCTTGCTGCCGGACAAAGTCCCGGTAGGCAATATCGGTAGCGTCGGGATTACCACGTCCTATCAATTCGACCTCTTCGGCACCTTGCAGCGCGGCATCGAAAGCGCCCAGGCCAGCGCCGATGCCACCCAGGCCGCGGCGGATATCGCCCGCATCACCCTGGTGGCCGATGTGGTGCGCTCCTATACCCAGGTGTGCGCGGCCAACGAAGAACTGGCGATTGCCAACGAGTCCCTCGACCTGCAAGCCCAGAGCACCAAACTGACCCAGCGCCTGCGAGATGCCGGGCGTGGCGATGAGACCCAGGTGACTCGTTCGCAAACCCAATACAAATCCCTGCGCGCCGACATACCGCGCTATGAAGCTTCGCGTCAGGCGGCGCTGTTCCGGCTGTCGATGTTGCTGGCCAAACCTGTCGACCAACTGCCAGCCGGCACGGGCACCTGCGCCGAGCTGCCACATATTGCTCAACTGCTGCCGGTAGGCGATGGCGCCACGCTGCTCAAGCGCCGCCCGGACGTGCGCCAGGCCGAACGCCAATTGGCTGCCGCCACGGCACGCATCGGCGTAGCCACCGGCGCGCTGTACCCGGATATCAGCATCGGCGCCACGGTCGGCACCGTCGGCTTGCTGGAAAACCTCGGCACGCCTGCCACCAACCGCTGGGGCTTTGGCCCGATGATCAGCTGGACTGTACCGACCAACGGCGCTCGTGCCCGCGTGCATGAAGCTGAAGCTGCGACCCAGGGCGCCCTGGCCCACTTCGACGGCGTGGTGCTCAACGCCATCCGCGAAACCCAGACCGGCCTGGCCCAATACACCGCCGTGTTGCAACGCCGCGACGCCCTTGCCGACGCCGAACAGTCGGCGCGAGAAGCCGCCGGCCAGACCCATCGCTTCTTCCAGGCCGGCCGCGAATCCTTCCTGGCCGACCTGCAAGCCACGCGCACCTACACCGATATGCGCGCGCAATTGGCGGCGGCCAACACCCAGGTTGCCATGAGCCAGATCGACCTGTTCCTGGCCCTGGGCGGCGGTTGGGAAAGCGGACGAACGCAAGGGGAAAAACCCGGCAAACCGTGAGGTGATTGCTATGCTTTCTTGGGTGAGGCCCGCTGGCGCCTCACCCGACAAAGCTCGCGTTTGCTCATGGGGATTCCAAGAATGAAAAACCCTTATGCTCCCGCTTTCTGGTGCGTGCTCTTCGCACTGGTTTTGTTATCGGCCGCGTATTTTTACGGCGTCATGCTCGCCCATCAACTCGACAAGGCCATGGTGTTCCTCGACAGCGCCTGCCTGGTGATCGGCACCTTGTCCATCGGCGTGGTGGCCTGGGCGTCGTATCAAAACCAGCGGGTGAAGAAAAAACTCCTCGAACAGGGCAAGACCCGCGTGGCGATCTGGGACACCAAGGTCGCCCTGCGCCGTGTCGAAACCGTGTTCGATCGCTATTTCTGGGGCAGTTACTGGCAGCCGGGGCGCACGTTCCAGGAAGTCATGGGCGACCTCACCGGCACGCCGCTGGAAAAAAGCCTCGAAGTCCTGAAAAAACAATGTGTGCTGCTGGATCGGCAAGTTGCTGACGGTAGGCATTGGCTGGATAACGCGCGGGAATTGTCCGACGTGGCCACGCAAATGGCCCGGGAGCGCTACCAGCTGGACTTTTGCGACCCCAAGGCCGACACCCCCGGCAATGCCGTGATACATCGCGAGTTCGAGGTGCTGGTGTACACCTGGACCGCACGCTTGAAGAGTTTTGATCACCAATTGGATGAAGTCGAGCAGGAGTACTCCTGAACTCCTGCTGAACTGATCCCTCTGAAAGGCTGGGCCGTTTACGCCTGCCAGTGCTAATCTTCCCCCGTTTCGACGGGCTTGAGCCAATCCCCTCGGGGGTTCAAGGAAGACAGCCCACTTCTCACAGGATTTGATCAGGTCACTTCATGAATAAGCCAGCCGTTGTTTTCTTGGGTTTTGTTGTCGCCGTCGGCGCCGTCAGTGCGGGCGGTGCCTGGTACACCGGTAAACAACTGGAGCCGGTCCTGCAAACCGCTATCCAGAGCGCCAATAAAGAACTGCAGACCTCCATGGCCGGCGTCGATGGCAGCGTGACCCTGGAGCTGGTGTCCCTGGACCGTGGCGTGTTCAGCAGCACCGCGCACTATCGCCTCAAAGGCCAAGGCAGCGTGTTCGGCGAAGACAACCCGAACCCCGAATTGCTGTTCGTCGACCACATCGAACACGGCCCGCTGCCGTTCTCGCGCCTGGTGACGCTCAAGTGGTTGCCGGTCATGGCCACCAGTCACTACGAACTGGAAAAGAACCCCACCACCGAAAAATGGTTCGCCGCCAGCAAAGACGTGTCGCCGCTCAAAGGCGTGGCGAATATCGGCTATAGCCGTTCGGTGAGCGGCAACATCGAATTGCTGCCCCTGGAATTCAAGGACGCCACCTCCTCGGTGAGCTTCTCCGGCGCCAACCTCAACTTTGACAGCAGCGCCGAAGGCCAGAAGGTCAAGGCCGAAGGCTTCATGAACAGCCTCAAGGTTGCCGCAGTGGACGCCGAAGGCGCACCGTTCGAAGCGGAACTGGCCGGCCTGACCGTCGCCAGCAACCTGGAAAAAACCACCTTCGGTTTCTACACCGGCCAGAACACCGTGGAGCTGACCGACACCAAGGTTACCTTCGGCCCGCAGAAAGCCGTGCTGACCCTCAAGGGTTTCGAGCAAAAAGACTCCAGCGAAACCAAGGGCAACAACCTGGCTGGCCGCGTCGACTACAAGATCGACGAGATCGGCTACCAGGGCAAAGCGGTCGGTTCGGCCGCCATGGCCGTGAGCATGAAGAACGTCGACATTCCGGCGATGCTGGTGCTGACCAAGCTCTACCAGGACAAGATGCAACCGGTGCAAGCTGCCGCCGCTGCCGGTCAACCGGTGCCGGAGCTGCAAATGACCGAAGCCGAGCAAGCCCTGGCTGAAGCCAACGTCAACCAGGTGCTGGCCGCCAAGCCGCAACTGGCCGTGGAAAACCTGTCGCTCAAAACCACCCGTGGCGAAAGCAAGTTCAACCTGGTGGTGGACCTGACCAAGCCAACGTCCATGGAGCTGCCGCCGGTTGAACTGGGCAAGCAAATGGTCTCGCTGCTGGATGCCAACCTGACCCTGTCCAAGCCGATGATCAGCGACGTGGCGGCCCTGCAAGCCCAGGTGGGCGGCGTGACTGACCCCAAAGCCATCGAACAGCAATCGCAGATGGCGGCCGAGATGGTCAGCAGCATGGCGGTCGGTACTCAACTGGCGACCCTGGTGGGCACCGACGTGGTTTCCAAGCTGCACTACGCCAACAACGAGGTGACCTTCAACGGCCAGAAGATGACCGTTGAGCAGTTCCTCAGCTTTGTGATGTCCAAAGCCGGTGCGGTCAGCGGCGCCCAATAAACCTGAAATGCGGTAAAAAAATGTGGGAGCTGGCTTGTGTGGGAGCTGGCTTGCCTGCGATAGCATCGTCCCGGTCTGGCTGAACGACCGAGGTGCCTGCATCGCGGGCAAGCCCGGCTCCCACACAAACCCGGCTCCCACTTTTGTTTTGTGTGAGGGCAAAAAATCGCGATCGTACAATTCTGAACAATTGTTCTGAATTGTGCTTCCCCCTACTTCCCTAAGGGATAGTTCCTACAGGAAAGCTAGGTCGGGTCCCGAGACGCCGACACCCTGATGCGTTTTGCTCAGGACCATCTATCGTTAGGGCTTTCCGTGTGTAAGGAAGCTCACGATATGCTGCGAAACCTCCCCTACAGTGCTTCAGGCCGGTTGCGTCTGCTTATCGGGGCCGCCCTGTGCAGCCAATTGCTGATCCCAGGCCTTGCGTTTGCCGACCCAGCCTACGACGCCCTGATCATCCAGGCCCGTAACGGCCACTTCACGCCGGCGTTGACGCAACTGCGCCAACTGTCTGCCGAACGCCAAACCCCAGGCCAGGTCAGTGACCACCTGGTGATTGCCGGGTGGGCCGGGCAAGACGCTGAAGTGCTCAAGGTTTACGAGGCGCAAGGCAAGCATCGCAACCTCACCACCCAGGCACTCGCCACGGTGGCGCGCACTTATCGCAATCAAAAGCAGTGGGCTCAGGCCGAAGCGGTCTATCGCCAGGCGCTGCTGCGTGAACCCAATAACGTCGACCTGCAACTGGGCCAGGCCCTCACCCAGGCCGATGGCGGCAAGGCCAACGAAGCGGTGCAACGCTTGCGCACGATGGTGGCGGCGCAACCCAATGACCCGAACCGCCGCATGGCCCTGGGGTATGCGCTGACACGCGCCGGCCTGAACTACGACGCGCTGTTCGAATTCGACCAAGCCTTTATCCGGGCGGGCGATAAACCCGAAGTGGCGCGTGAATACATCGTTGCCCTGCAAAAGGCGCGGCTGCCGGAGCCGGCACTGCGCCTCTCGGCCAAGCGCCCGGGGCTGGTGGATGCGGTCACCCAGCGCCGCCTGGAAGGCGACCTTGCCGCAGAGCGCGTGCGCATGGCCGAGTTCGCCACGCGCACCGAAAAAGAACGCTACGTCATCGCCGATCGTGCCCTGCAGGACTACGACAAACTGATCAGCCGCTGGGCCCCGGACGCCACGGCCCACGACGACGTCGTGCGTTGGCGCATCGACCGCCTGGGCGCGCTCAAGGCCCGTGCACGGACCGCTGAGGTGATTCGCGAATACGAAGTGCTCACCGCCCAAGGCGTGCAGTTGCCGACCTACGCCGTGCGTTGGGTGGCCGCCTCCTACCTCGACCAGCGCCTGCCGGAAAAAGCCGCGCCCCTGTATCGCCAGGCGCTGACTGCGGCGGATGCCGACGTTGGTGATCATGTCAAAGACAGCACCGCCCTGTTCTACGCCTTGTTGGAAAATGACCAGGTGGATGAGGCGCGTACGGTCGCCACGCAGTTGGCCAGCACCGAAAAACCTCGGGTTGAACTCAAGGGTTTGCCTATCGGCAACCCTAACGACGAATGGATGGACGCCCAACAATTGGCGGCCCAGGCCGGTACCTATGGCGCGGACCTGAATGCCAGCGAACAAGCCCTGGAAAACCTGGGGAGCAAGGCCCCCGGCAGCATCGGTGTACGTTTGGCACAGGCAGAAATGTACCGTGCCCGTGAATGGCCGAGACGCGCTGAAGACTCGCTCAAGGAAACCGAAAACCAGAGCCCCCGTGACATCGGGGTGGAAATGTCCCAAGGCTTCACCGCGCTGGACCTGCAGGAATGGCGGCAACTGGACCTGCTCACCGATGACGTCGTTGCCCGCGCCCCGGACAACCGCCAGGTACAGCGCCTCAAACGCTTGCGTGATGTGCACGACATGGCCGAAGTGCGGGTGGAAGCCTATACCGGCAAAAGCTTCGGTGGCGGCAACAACCAAGAGGCCGGTGCGGTGTCGGGTAGCCGTGACTGGGGCATAGAAAGCGTGATCTACACCCCGCCCATCGACGAAGACTGGCGGCTGTTTGCCGGTGTCGGTTACGGCACTGCCGATTTCACCGAAGGCACTGGCCATCACCGCTGGCAGCGTGTGGGCGTGGAGCGGCGCACCCGCGACATGACCATCGAAGCCGAAGTGTCCAACCACTCCTATGGCGATGGCGCCAAACAAGGCGCGAGCGTGTCGATCGCCCGCGATATCAACGACCACTGGCAGTACGGCGGCAGCCTTGGCTACCTGCTCAACACCACACCGTTGCGGGCGTTGAATGAAGGTGTCACGGCCAACGGCGGCAGCGGTTTTATCCGCTGGCGCGCCAACGAAAGCCGCGAGTGGAAACTGGCCATCAGCCCGTCCCATTTCAGCGATGGCAACGATCGCGTCGAAGCCTTGCTCACGGGACGCGAAGGCATCTACAGCTCGCCCAAAGTGCAAGTCGAGCTGGGCCTGGAAGTTGGTGCCAGCCGTAACAGCAAGGAAGACACGATCTACTTCAACCCCAAGTCCGACTTCAGCGTGTTGCCTACCGTCAACGTCAACCATGTGCTTTATCACCGCTACGAAACCCAGTGGAGTCAGCAGTTCCAGCTTGGTGCGGGTACCTATAGCCAAAAGGACTATTCCACCGGTGGTGTCGGCTTGATCGGGTACGGCCAACGCTTTCGCTGGAACGACGTGCTGGAAGCCGGCGCCAACCTGAGCCTGGTCAGCCGACCTTACGACGGCGAGCGCGAACGCGATTTGCGCCTGCTCCTGGACCTCACTTACCGTTTCTAGAAGAGCCTGACCATGACCCTCCTCAGCCGTTTTTTTTTGGTCCTGGGTGTAATGCTGGCCGCCGCGTGCGCCCAGCAACCTGCGCCATTCGTTCCACCTGCCGAGCGGCCGACACTGGCCAGCGAGGCCCCGTGGCCGAAGAACCATTTCCTGGGCATTGCCTACCACGATGTTTCGGACAACGATCCCGACCAGGCCGTGGTGGCGGTGCGTACCGAGCGCTTGATCGAGCAATTGGCCTGGCTGCGCGAGAACGGTTACCAAGCGGTCAGCGTGGATCAAGTCCTTGCTGCGCGCCGGGGCGGGCCGGCACTGCCGCCCAAGGCTGTGATGCTCAGCTTCGATGACGGCTATTCCAGCTTCTACACCCGCGTGATGCCGATCCTGCGGGCGTACAATTGGCCGGCCGTGCTGGCGCCGGTGGGCAGTTGGATCGATACCCCGCTGAACCAGCCGGTGGACTTCGCCGGTACACCGCGCCCACGGGGCGACTTCCTGACCTGGCAGCAAATTCGTGAAGTGTCCCGATCGGGCCTGGTGGAAATCGCCGCCCATACCGACGCCAATCACAAAGGCATACTCGCCAATCCCCAGGGCAACCTCGAACCGGCGGCCACCACGCGCCGCTATGATCCGGCGACCGGTCGCTATGAAACCGAAGCGCAGTTCCAGGCGCGGATGCGTACTGACGTAGCAGCCATCTCCAATAAAATCCGTACCGTCACTGGCAAGGCTCCACGGGTATGGGTGTGGCCATATGGCGCGGCCGATGGCACCACCCTGGCCGTGGTCGGTGAGCACGGCTATGAGATGGCGCTTACGCTGGATGACGGTTTGGATGATTCCAACAAGCTGATGAACAGCCCGCGCTTTCTGGTGGCCTCCGACCCGGATGGTGAGCACTTCGCCAGCAGCATGGTTTCGGTTCAGGCCAAGGCACCGTTGCGCGTCTTGCATGTGGACCTGGATCACGTCTATGACCCCGACCCGGTCCAACAGGCGCACAACCTGGACGTGCTGGTGCAGCGCGTGGTGGACATGGGGGCTGTCACGGTGTTCCTGCAAGCCTACGCCGATCCCAAGGGCGACGGTCTGGTGCATTCGCTGTACTTCCCCAACCGCCACCTGCCGATGCGCGCCGATTTGTTCAACCGCGTTTCCTGGCAGTTGCATACCCGTGCCCATGCCAGCGTGTTTGCGTGGATGCCGGTGCTCAGTTTTGCCCTCGACCCCAAGCTGCCACGTGTGACCCGCTGGGACCCGCAGACCGGCAAGGTTGCTGCCGATCCGGATCAATACAAGCGCCTGTCGCCCTTTGATCCGAAAGTGCGCCAGCTCATCGGCGAGATCTACGAAGACCTGGCGCGTACCAGCAACAGTGCCATCGACGGCGTGCTGTATCACGACGATGCGCTGCTAAGCGACTTTGAAGACGCCAGCCCTGCCGCACTCAAGGCTTACGCCGCCCAGGGCCTGCCGGACAATATCGCCGCGCTGCGTGCCGACCCAGCCGTGATGCAGCGATGGACTCGCTTCAAGAGCCGCTACCTGACCGATTTCACCAACGAGCTGACCGTGAAGGTGCGCGCCATTCGCGGCCCGCAGATCCTCACCGCGCGCAATATCTTCGCCGAGCCGATGCTCAACCCTGGCAGCGAAGCCTGGTTCGCGCAGAACCTCGATGACTTCCTCAAGACCTACGACTGGACGGCGCCCATGGCCATGCCGCTGATGGAAGGCCAGTCGCTGAAAGACTCCAATGCCTGGCTGGAAAAACTGGTGGCCACGGTCAAGGCACGCCCCGGCGCATTGGAAAAAACCGTCTTCGAACTGCAAGCCAAAGACTGGCGCACCCCAGCCGCACCGGATATCAGCGCTGAGCAATTGGCAGAGTGGATGGGTGTACTCAAACGCCAGGGCGTCACCAGTTTCGGCTACTACCCGGACAACTTCCTGGAAAACTCCCCGGACTTGAAGACCATTCGTCCGGCCCTTTCCAACCAGTGGAACCCTTGATCATGTTCGACAGAATCCTGGCTATATTCGTGTTGGCACTGGTACTGGGCTTGCCCCTGGGCCTGATCTTCCTGGTGACCGGGCAGTTCCTGATGGACTTCGTGTTCTTCTACCCGTTGTTCATGTCGGCGTTGTGGATTGCCGGTGGCCTGTATTTCTGGCTGCACTGGGAACGCCATTGGCCCTGGGAGGAAGACACGCCGGCGCCGACCCTGGCCGGTAACCCGCTGATATCGATCATTATCCCTTGCTACAACGAAGGCGATAACGTCGCCGACACCATCGCGGCCGCGTTGGCTCAGGTGTACACCAACATCGAAGTGATCGCGGTCAACGACGGCTCCAGCGACAACACCGCCGCAGTACTCGATGCCCTGGCGTTGCAACACCCGCGCTTGCGCGTGCTGCACCTGGCGCAGAACCAGGGCAAAGCCGTGGCCCTGCGCATGGGCGCGGTGGCCGCCCGCAGCGAATACCTGGTGTGCATCGACGGCGATGCCTTGCTCGATAAAAACGCGGCGGCCTACATGGTCGCGCCGATGCTCGACAACCCGCGCCTGGGGGCCGTCACCGGCAACCCGCGCATTCGTACGCGCTCGACCCTGATCGGCCGGGTGCAGGTGGGCGAGTTCTCCTCGATCATC
Source organism: Pseudomonas sp. PA-1-6B (assembly GCF_021609545.1). Lineage (NCBI taxonomy): Bacteria > Pseudomonadati > Pseudomonadota > Gammaproteobacteria > Pseudomonadales > Pseudomonadaceae > Pseudomonas > Pseudomonas sp. PA-1-6B. The sequence continues at coordinate 59,181 of NZ_WJZM01000018.1, read as the reverse complement.
GGTTTGATCAAGCGTACCCAGCGGGTATTCGGTCGGATCTTCACGGTCTCCGGTGTGGTGGTGGCGTTTCGCAAGAAGGCGCTGGACCGCATCGACTACTGGAGCACCGACATGATCACCGAAGACATCGATGTCAGTTGGAAGCTGCAACTCGATCACTGGGCGATCTTCTACGAGCCGCGCGCGCTGTGCTGGATCCTCATGCCCGAGACCGTCGGCGGCCTGTGGAAACAGCGTCTGCGCTGGGCCCAGGGCGGCGCCGAAGTGCTGTTCAAGAATATCCGCGGCATCTGGCAATGGCGCCATCGCTACCTGTGGCCGCTGCTGTTCGAATACTGCCTGTCCACCGGTTGGGCCTTTACCTTCCTGCTGTCGGTGATCTTCTGGGCCGTGGGTAAATTCGTCACGTTGCCGGCGGCGATTACCGTGGACTCCTTGGTGCCACCCGCGTTTACCGGCCTGGTGCTGGCGATGGTGTGCCTGCTGCAGTTTGCGGTCAGCATCCTGATCGACCGGCGCTACGAAAAAGACCTGTGGAAAACCCTGTTCTGGACCGTGTGGTACCCGATGGTGTTCTGGCTGGTCAGCCTGCTCACCACCCTGGTCAGCTTTCCCAAGGTGTTGTTTAACCAGCATCAAAAGCGCGCACGCTGGGTCAGCCCGGACCGTGGTATCAAACCTGCACAAGAGGAGGCTTGATCATGAAACTGGTCAGAACTCGCCAAAACACACTGATGTGGATCGTCGATGTGCTGCTGACCCTGCTGGCGTGGGGTGGGTTGATCTGGCTGCTGGCGCGAGGCATCAGCGCCATGCTTGAAACCCACGGCGGCCCACGCATCGAGGCGCCTATCTTTGCTGCGCTCAACACCTTGCAGGTTTACCTGTGGATCGCGCTGTTCAATGCAGTGATACTGATCAGCTGGGCACGTTATCAGCAGCATCGCGGGCGCAAATTCGCCCAGCGCCGCGCCGAGGCCAATGCACTGAGCGACCAGCACCTGAGTGAAAGTTTCAACTTGGGCGACGGCGACCTCGAACAACTGCGCCGCCCCGGCGTGCTGGTGATTCACAACGATGAAGAGGGCGGCGTCGAAGAAGTGAAGTCCCACGTCTCCCGCGACGTCGAACGCCCCGGCCTGACCCTGGTGCCCGACAAAGACAAGGGCATTGGCTAGCGTTAAGCGAACGCAATGCTCAAAGCAATGAAGATCCAATGTGGGAGCTGGCTTGCCTGCGAAAGCGGTAGTGCAGTAAGAGTTTTATTGCCTGACACACCGCCTTCGCGGGCAAGCCCAATCCCACAGGTAGTATTTCCACCCATGGCTTGCAGTGGTTCACTCCTCTTGTTGGAATTCCGATAAATGGGATCCAATTCACAAAACCCCCGCGAACTTTTCCCCCTTCTCCGGTACTAACCTAACTCGACGAACACCTGATGGCTAAGTAATGGCAGTCGGAAAGTCATTCGTCGAATCGCCATCAAAACAGTTGCCGCTTGTCGGAATAATCACCGTAAGTGCCCGACTTAAACTCTTTTGATGAAAAATTATTATTAATAATCAACAGGTTAGGAAGCTGATCAGTCGAACGGCCCCACGTCGCCCGTTTCTAGGCGGGCTGGAAGTTCGATGTTAGTTTCGCGGCCCTTGATTTTCGATGGATCGAACATGTCTTCGTTATTGCCATGGACCCGGTTATTGCTCTGCACCCTCCTGCTCACCTGCATGGGCCTGAACAGTGCATCCGCCGCCCCCACGCCTGGCGATCAGGACTTGATCCGCGACCGGCAGAACCGCTTGCTTGAAGAGCAACAGCGGCGCCTGCAGGAACTTCAGGACCTGCCCGGCAAAGCGGACAAGCCCCAAGCCCCGGCAACCCCGGCCGACACCCGTTGCTTCCCGATCAAAACCATCGAACTCAAAGGCGCCGACAGCCTGCCGGCGCCCGACCGCGAGCGCTTGCTCAAGCCCTACATCGGCCAGTGCCTGGGCGTGTCCCAGCTCAACGAGCTGCTCAAGGTCATCACCGACTACTACTTGGGCAAAGGCCGCGTCACCAGCCGTGCGTACCTGCCGCAGCAAGACCTCTCCACCGGCCATCTGCAAGTGCTGGTGGTGGAAGGCAAACTCGAAGCGTTGCGCAGCGCCGAAGGCAGCACGGTGACCGACCGCGAACTGGCCATGGCGTTTCCCGGCAAAGTCGGTGAAGCACTGAACCTGCGCGAGATCGAGCAACTGGTGGACCAGCTCAACCGCCTGCCGTCCAAACAGGCGCAGATGGAGCTCACCCCCGGCAAGCAAATCGGCGGCAGCGACGTGGTGGTCAAGAACACCGCGCAAAAGCCCTGGCGCGCCAGCCTGTCGCGCAACAACGACGGGCAGAAAAGCACCGGCGAACAGCAATGGGGCGCTGGCCTTGAGTGGGACAGCCCACTGGGCCTGGGTGACCAACTGATGCTGCGCGGCGGCCACGACGCCATCAGCGACCACCAGAAAACCTCGAAAAACACCATGCTCTACTACAACCTGCCATGGGGCTGGTGGAACTTCAGCTACACCTACAGCGAAAGCGACTACCGCACCTACGGCGTAACCGACGGCTTCAAATACAAGCAGGACGGCGACAACCAGAACCACCAACTGCGCGCCGAGCGAGTGATCCACCGCGACGACGTCAGCAAGACTTCGGTCAACGTCGGCCTGGCGCACCTGCGCACCAACAACTACATCCTCGACGTGCGCACCGCGCCCAGTAGCAACCGCCTCAGCGAACTGCAACTGGGCGTCAACCATGGGCGGCGCATCGGCAGTGCCTTCGTCAACCTGGACCTGGGCATGCAAAGCGGCATCGGCCTGCTCGACGCCCAGGCCCAAGACGAGCGTGACCCAGCAGGCCGTCGCCAGCCGAACTCGCGCTACCGTAAATACACCGCCACCGTCAGCTACCTGCAACCGTTCAGCCTGTGGGGCGAGTCGTTCAGCTTCAGCAGTTTGGCCACCGGGCAACGTAGCGAAGACCCGCTGTTTTCGCCGCAGCGCATGAGCCTCGGCGGCTCGGCCTCGGTGCGCGGTTTCAAGGACCAATTGCTGACCGGCGACAGCGGCGGCTACTGGCGCAACGAAGTGCGCTGGGCGCGCCCGGTGACCCTCGATTGGATGCGCCCGGCCTTCGCCGAGTACGGCGCCAGCGTTGGCTACGACCAGGGCGTGATCCGCAACGACCGCTACAACGGCAACGTGCATGGCCGGGTGTCCAGCAACTCCCTGGAACTGTTCGCCCGTGGCAAACATGTCAGCACCAGCGTGACCTTTGCCCATTCGTTAGAAAGACCCGGTGTGGTGACCGAGCGCGAAGCGCCGATCTACTTCCGCATGGATTTTTTCCTGTAATTCAACGCCCCGCTGCATGAGAGCCTGACAATGGATGTTCGCCAATTCGCCTTCCTGGCCCGCCAACCTTCTGCCGCCCTGAAGCGCCGGGACGCGTTCTTCGGCCTGCCCAAGCGCGGGCTGGCGTTGATCCTTGCCAACGCGCTGTTCTGGCAGCCGCTGCTGGCCCAGGCCGAGGGCATTGTGGTCAGTGCGCCGGGCACCACCGTGGGCGCGGCGGGCAATGGCGTGCCGGTGGTAAACATCGCCACCCCCAATGGCGCGGGTTTGTCCCATAACCAGTTCAAGGACTACAACGTCGGCCCCAACGGCGTGATCCTCAACAACGGCAACACCGCCATGGTCAACACCCAGCTGGGCGGGATCATTGTCGGCAACCCCAACCTCAAGGGCGGCGCGGCGAACGTCATCCTCAACGAAGTCAACGGCGGCAGCCCCAGCCAGTTGCGCGGCTATACCGAAGTGGCGGGGCAGTCGGCCAAGGTCATCGTCGCCAACCCGTACGGCGTGACGTGCAGCGGTTGCGGCTTTATCAACACCCCCAACGTCACCCTCACCACCGGCAAACCGGTGCTCGACGCCAGCGGCCAATTGCAGCGCTATGAAGTGGATGGCGGCGCCGTGACCATCGACGGCCAGGGCTTGAACGCCAGCAACGTCGAGCGCTTCGACATCATCACCCGCTCGGCCAAGATCAACGCACAAATCAACGCCCGCGAACTCAACGTGATCGCCGGGCGCAACGACGTCGATGCGCAAAGCCTGAAAACCACGCCCCGCGCCGATGACGGCAGCGCCAAACCCGAGCTGGCAATCGACTCCTCGGCCCTGGGCGGCATGTATGCCGGCGCGATCAAACTGGTGGGCACCGAGGCCGGTGTGGGCGTGAAGCTCGACGGCACCCTGGCCGCCAGTGGCGGCGATATTCAGCTCGACGCCAACGGGCGCTTGAGCATGGCGCAAACGGTGGCCACCGGTAACGTCAAGGTCACCGCGCAAAACATCGACCTCACCGATAAGGTCTACGCCAACGGCAACGTGCAGGTCACCAGCGCCCAGGCCCTGGTCAACCGCAAGAGCATCGCCGCTGGCCAGCGCATCGAGATCAACGCGGCCAGCGTGAACAACCCCGGCATCATCGAAGCCGGCGTCGCCGCCGATAACAGCCGCAACACCACCGGCGATCTGGTGGTGAACGCGCAAACCGTCACCACCAGCGGCAACCTGTTGGCCAGCCGCGCCCTGGCGATTACCGCCGCGCAAGCGCTGACCAACCAGGGCGCGATTATTCAGGCCAAGACCGTCGAGGTCAGCAGCGCCAAGCTCACGAACCAAGGCGCCACTGCGCGCCTGTTTGGCGAACAGAGCCTGGTGATCAACTCGCCGGCCATCGTCAACCTTGGCGGCCTGATCCGCTTCGGCGAAGGCCAGGCCGCCACGCTCAATAGCGCCTCCCTGGACAACCGCCAGGGCCGTATCGAAATGGCCGGTGGCAGCCTGGTGCTCACCAGCGCCAACCTGAACAACAGCGGCGGGCAAGTCATCGCCAACGACCTGACCGTCAACGCTGGCAACCTGAACAACCAGAACGGCGTACTGGTGGCCAAGACCGCGACCGTCACTGCCAGCAACCTCGACAACAGCCTCAAGGGCTTGATCCAGGCCGACGGCGGCGCGCTCAACCTCGCCGTGTCCAACACCTTCAATAACAATCAGGGTTTCGCCCAGGCCAGCACCGATCTGAACGTCACTGCCGGCACCCTCAGCAGCAACGCAGGCGGCGTACTCAGCGCCGACACCGGCAAGCTCACCCTCACCGCCGCGCAACAGCTCAACAACGCCCAGGGCCGCTTGCAGGCCGGGCAGGGCGATATCGAGTTGCACGCCGCGAACCTGGATAACCAGAGCGGCACGATCGTCGGCAAACAACTGCTGCTCGACGTGGCCGGCGGCGAAATCGACAACCGCGCCGGGCGCGTGTTGGGCGACCACCTCGACGTACGCGCCTCGGGCCTCGACAACCGCAACGCCGGCCTGCTGGCCGGTGGCGCCCAGGGCGTAAGTCTGTTGCTCAAAGGCCCGGGCCAGTTGCTCAACGCCCAGGGCCGCATCCAGAGCGAGGGCCTGCTGCAACTGCAAGGCGAGCGCTTGGACAACAGCGCCGGCATCCTGCTGGGCCAGACCGTCGACGTCACCGCGCAGACCTTCAACAACAGCAACAAAGGCGCGCTGGTCAGCGATGGCGGTGATGTGGTGCTCAAGGTCAGCGACCTGCTCACCAACGTCGGCGGCCAGATCGACGCGGGCGAACGCAGCGTGCTGGTCAAGCAGCTCACCACCCTCAACAACGACGGCGGCACCCTGCGCGGCAAGCGCCTGGACATCGCCGCCCAGCACCTGAACAACGACAACGGCCAACTGCTGGCCGGCGCCGAAGGCCTGAGCTACAGCGGCCAGGATGTGAGCAACCGCAAGGGCCTGATCCTCAGCGGCGGCGCCCTCACCGAACTGAACACCACCCGCCTGGATAACCAGGGCGGCACCGTGCAGGGCGACAGCCTGAGCGTCACCGCCAACAGCGTCGACAACGCCAGCGGCGGCCTGATGGCAAGCCTGGTCGGCAACCTGCAACTCACCGTAGAAGCCCTGGCCAACCGTGGCGGCAAGCTGTTCGGCAAAGAACAAGTGACCGTCAGCGGCGCCAGCCTCGACAACAGCGCGGGTGGCCAGGTCAGCGGCAATCAGATCAACCTGACCTCACGCAGTACGCTCACCAACCAGGGCGGCCTGATCGAAGCCAACCAGGGCCTAACCCTTACCGGCGGCAACCTGGATAACAGCGCCAACGGGCAACTGCGTGCCCTGGGCGGCGCCAGCAGCAAACTCAACCTCAGCGGTGCGTTGAACAACCAGAACGGCACCCTCGAATTCGGCAGCCAGGCCTTCAGCCTTGACGCTGCCAGCCTCAACAACCAGAGCGGCATGCTGCAACACGCCGGCACCGGCCTGTTCCACCTCAACACCGCCCGCCTCGAAGGCATTCAGGGCAATATCCAGGGCATGGGCAGCGCCGACTGGGCATTCGGCAAGGTCGACGGCCTGGGCCGCGTGCAACTTAACGACGTGCTCACCTACAAGAGCGACCAAGGGCTGGCCCTCAAGGCCGGTGACCGCATGGCCAGCGCCAAGGGCTTGATCCTCAACGTGGCCAGCCTGGACAACGGCGGCGAACTGCTCAGCGACGGTGACATCAGCATCACCACCGGCGATATCACCAACAGCGGCCGCGTCTCGGCCCTGCAAACACTCACCGTCGCCGCCAACAACCTCAGCCAGAACGGCGGCCGCCTGGCGGCCACCAATACGCGCCTGACCCTGGGCGGCACCCTGGACAACCTTGGTTTCCTCACCGCCCGCCAGCAACTGGATATCGTCGCCGCGCAAATCAACAACCGTGGCACCCTCGGTGCCCAGGGCGCGGTGAACCTCACCGCAGTCAACGGCATCACCAATGCCGCCAACACGCTGCTGTTCAGCGGCGGCGATATGACCTTGCGCAGCAATGGCTTCAGCAACAGCTATGGCGATGTCTACAGCAAAGGCAACCTGAGCTTCGCCGCCCGCGATGGCGGGCGTGCCGTGCTGTTCAGCAACCGCTCCGGCACCGTGGAAAGCGAAGGCTCGATTGGCATCAATGCGGGCTTTATCGAAAACGCCAAAGATGAATTCGAACTCGGGCAAACGCTGACCACCGGCAGCTTGAGTTGGATCTGTGGCCAGCACTGCGGCGAGAGCGACAACTGGGAACGCGGCGAGATCACCATCTACGAAACGTACCTTGAGGCGGCGACCAAGGACTCGGCAGCGGCGCGCTTGGTGGCGGGCAAAAACATGCTGCTGCAAGGCGACACGGTGCAGAACCGCTACAGCCTGATGGCCGCCAATGGCGACCTGAGCATCACTGCCGGTGACCTGCTCAACCAGGGCGCCGCCACGCGCACGGGCCAGCGCAAGCTTGTCATCGGCACGCCAGGTCACGTCTCTGACGATTTGTTTGAACGCATGCAATATGTCGACGTGCCCGCGTTCAATGCGGCCACGGCGGCAGGGAATTTCGACAAGGCGCGCTTCGAAGAACTCAAAAGCCGCTCACCCAATAGCCTGCCGTTCGCCTACGCAAGTGACGTCACCACCTGGACCAACAACAGCGGCCGCGGCTACGACGCCACCCTGCAAGCGGGCGGCACGGTCAACCTCAACGTCACCCGCACCCTGCAAAACGGCACGCTGCACAACAACACCCTGGCCCAGTTGACCGGCACCCTCGGCGACGACCAGACCGGCATCCCCGTCGGCGGCATCAACATCAACCTGAGCAAACACGCCAACGACCCGAGCGCCCAGGCGCCCGGCAGCGTATTGCCCGTGGTAGGCGTGGCCCCCGGTGGCGGCTTCGTGCCTGTGGACTACACCGGCACTGCCTTCGCCCCGGTCGACCCCACCACCTCGCCCACCTTCCAACTGCCCAAGGGCGAATACGGCCTGTTCGTCAAAAACGCTGACCCCACCAGCCACTACCTGATCGAGACCAACCCCGAATTCACCTCGGCGTCGGGCTTCTTCAGCTCCGACTACATGCTCGGCAAACTCGGTTTCACTGCCGACAACGCCTGGCGCCGCCTCGGTGACGGCCAGTACGAAACCCGCCTGATCCGCGACGCCGTCCTCGCGCAAACCGGCCAACGCTTCCTCGCCGGCGGCCTGTACAGCGACGCCGACCAGTTCCGCTACCTGATGGACAATGGCCTTGCCAGCAAAGACGCCCTGCGCCTGAGCCTGGGCGTGGCCCTTACCGATCAGCAAGTCGGCGCCCTGACCCACGACATCGTGTGGATGGAAAACCGCGTCATCGACGGCCAGACCGTGCTCGTGCCGGTGCTGTACCTGGCCCAGGCCGACTCGCGCAACGTACGCGGCAACAGCCTCATCCAAGGCCGCGACCTCAACCTGGTCACCGGCGGCGACCTGATCAACGTCGGCACCCTGCGCGCCAGCAACAACCTCTCCGCCATCAGCAGCGGCAGTATCTACACCGGCGGCCTGGTCGAAGCCGGCAACAACCTCAGCCTGCTGGCCCAGGACAGCATTCGCAACGCCATGGCCGGCGAAATCCGCGGCAAACAAGTCAGCCTTACGGCCCTCAAAGGCGACATCACCAACGAAACCACCGCCATCCAGGTACGTGACGGCGCCGGCATGCGCACCCTCACCGACACCAGCGCCGGCACCATCGTCGCCCGCGAAAACCTCGCCATCGACGCCGGCCGCGACCTCACCAACCGAGGCGCACTGGTAGCGGGCAACGACGCCAACTTAACCGCCGGCCGCGACCTCAACCTCATCGCCGCCAGCGACACCAGCGTCAAACACGAGACCCGCGACGGCGGGGAGAAATCCAGCATCACCACCGACGTCAAAAACCTCGCCGCCAGCGTCACGGTGGGCGGCAACCTCAACATGCAGGCCGGGCAAGACGTCAACATCATCGGCAGCACCGCCACCGCCGGCAAAGACCTCAACATCGCCGCCGGCCGCGACCTCAACGTCGCCTCGGTCAGCGACATGCACAATGTCGAGGGCAAGGAAAAGGATGGCAAAAAACGCATCAAGACTTCGGACGACCAGACCACCCAAGTGGCGAGCGTACTGACGGCGGGTGGGGATTTTGTCAGCCAGGCGGGGCGTGACACCACGATCGTGGCGAGCAGGATCAGTGCGGGGAATGAGGCTTATCTTTATAGCGGGGATAAGTTGAGTTTGTTGGCGGCTGAGAACAGTACGCATACGTTGTATGACATGAAGGAGAAGGGAAGCTGGGGCGCTAAAAAGGCGCAGATGGATGAAGTGACCCGCACCACCCAGGTAGGGAGCGAGATCAAGACAGGTGGCAACCTAGTCCTTAAAAGCGACGGCGACCAGCTGTATCAAGTTGCGAAGCTTAATAGCGGCAAGGACATCATCCTTGATAGCGGTGGTGCAATTGTCTTTGAAGGCGTCAAGGACCTGCATGATGAGAGCCACACTAAGAGCAAAAGCGACCTCTCGTGGTTCAGCGCTAAGGGCAAAGGTAATACAGACGAAACCTTGCGTCAGAGCGAGTTGGTTGCCCAAGGACAGCTTGTCATCAAGGCCGCCGAAGGCATTCGTATCGACGTCAAACAGGTCGATCAGCAGACTGTAAGCCAGACCGTTGATGCGATGGTCAAGGCTGATCCTAATTTGGCCTGGCTCAAGCAAGCTGAAGCGCGTGGCGACATTGATTGGCGCCAGGTGAAAGAGATTCACGAGAGCTTCAAGTACGACAACTCAGGGTTGGGCGCCGGTGCCAAGATTGCGATTGCGATCATGATGGCGGCGATTATGGGGCCGGTAGGTTTTGGGCTGCAGGGCGCCACCCTTGCGGTGAGCACCAGCTTGAGTACGACCGCAGTCACCAGCACCATCAACAACAAAGGCAATTTGGGTGCAGCGCTTAAGGAAACGGTCAGCGCCAATAGCCTGAAAAGCGCAGCGGTCGCCGGGTTCACGGCGGGGGCTCTTGAGTATGCCGACACCAATTGGTTCGCTGGTGCTGACGGCGCAGGTGCAGGCACAAGTACAAGCACAGTCCAAGGTGTTACCCCGAGTACGGGTTCAACCTTGGCGGTTACGAACTCCTCCAAAGATATTTTCACCTGGACGTCAGCAGGCGATATCGCGCTGCGTACCGGTGGCCGGGCGGTAATCTCTAGCGGAATATCGACGGCCATTCAAGGGGGAAGCTTTGGCGACAACTTCAATGCGGCCTTGTTGGGAGAGGCTGGCAACGTTGCAATGGCTACCGGTTTTAATTGGGTGGGTGATTACGTCACGTTCCCCAATGGCAGCCCTCAAAAGATTATTGCGCACGCTTTGATGGGGGGATTGTTAGCAGAGGCCACCGGCAGTGACTTTAAAACAGGTGCGGCGGCGGCCGGGTTAAACGAGGCATTAATTAACCAGCTTGCTTGGGCTGCGCAGGGAAATAAAGATATTACCTTGATGCTCTCACAGTTAACCGGCTTGGTGGCGGCGGCTGCAGTAGACGGCGATTTGGAAAAAGGGGCTCAGGTTGCACAAAAGGCGACTACGTTTAATTATTTAACCCATCAAAAATTTGATGAGGTTAATAATTGCATGTCGGGGAGGACCTGCTCGACAGATGCTGAAAAAAATGCCGCGAAAACGGAAGCAGAACGTCTAAGTAAGCTTCTGGATGACGAAATGAACGATGTGTGTTCCAAAAATCCTGGTAGCGACAGCTGTCGGACTGCGGTGAATTCAGCTATAAAGTACGCTGCAATTCAAGAAGCGTGGAGTGTAATGCATAGTGATGTTGAGCGCTCTACGAAGAACACATTCAATTATTTATATAATACTGAGCAAGGAAAAGAATCTTTCGTATCTTATTTTAATACGATTGACAATCGAGCAAACTTTTTTTCCGCCAGTGATACTTACGAGCATCAATTAGGCGTTGGTGCAAGATGGTTTGGAGGCGCAGATGCTGTCTCGCGTGCACCTATTACAGGGTTGGGGGCGGACGGGAATGCATCATACTTAACCTTTGGAGCGGGATGGGCGTTAGCGCCTGTATATGATTGGCGTAAGGCGGCAGGAGATGCTCTTATGACTGGCGGTTACGATAACTTTAAAGCCCTTTATGATAAAAAGGCGACCGACCCAGTAGCTTGGGATATAAGTCAGCTAAAAAATGAGCAGGCAACGCTCCAGCCTATTCATGAAGCATACTTGCAGGATCATAAGCGGTTTGTAGAATTGACCAAGGAAGCCACCAGTGTCGATGGTCCTATGAAATATATCCCTTTTGTGGAAACTCAGCGCATAGAGGGCGGCGTTGATATTTTGGATTACAAATCAAGAGTTACGTTTGGATGTAAGTTGCTCGGTTATTCAGCAAGCCAAGGGTGCGCGCCATGAACGTCAAGAAATACCCAACAATGAAAATATTTTTCGTATTTTTATTTTGCCCTTTTTTCGCAGGTCTAATCATAGGGCCAATTTCTCTAATTGTTATGCTGGTAGGTCTGTTTAGTGATGCTCGTTTGTTAGGGCAAGTCAGGGGGGGGGAAGCGTTTTCAGTCCTGTTGACTGCTCCACTTTTTGCGGAGTTGGTTTTTTTTGTCCCTTCTCTTGTATTTGCATGCTGTATAAGTTTTGTTAAGCCAGTTAGAAGTTTTAAAGTTTGCAGGAATGTTTCGATTTGCGGGGCTGTGGTTGCTTCGTTGTGGATGTTTTTGTCGGACTGTTATTTGCTTCGTAATAGTGCTGGTTACAGCTTTATGGACAGTATGCTCCCTGCTTCGATTGCTTTTTTTGGAGGGGCGCTAATTACGGGGCTGCTATCGTATTGGAGCTTACCGAAATATTCCCCTGATTGAGGTTACGAAAGGGAGGAGGGTTTATTTAAATAAACCTCGATAGAGGCAGAGGTGAGACTAAACCCTAGACATGAGAAAAGGGAGCGGATTTATTTGAGCTCGGAATGTCGGTAGAAAAGCAAATTAAATAAATCTGCCATCTTCTCCACCCTTTTCATGCGGACTGTCCGGTGGGGAGAAAGTCAGAATTAAGGTGGTGGGCTCATGGCTGGATTCAAAGAAAGTATATATTTGTCTTATTCGCAGTTTTGCGTATTTTTGAGTTCGCTTGATCAGCCGTATAACGATTGGAGTGATCGTAGTTATGCACAAGGATTTGTGTGGAGGTCGGGGAGTGTCTCTTTTAAAGCGCTGGTTGACGAAGGGAGTCATATAATTAATTTTTTCATTAACGAACAAGTACCAGCTATAAACGCAGATGTGGTTCGGGCCTTTAAAGTTCCCTTCTCGGTGAGAGATAGAAATATTGAGGTTGGTAGTATTTCGAGTACGGTTCCTCTAGAGCTGCCTGAAGGAGATTATTCTCTTCAGGTCGAATTTATAAGACCCTCCTCAAGTGGAGTGTATGAGATAAATGTCCATTTGAATTTAGGGGGCTGCGATTTTGAGGTGTTGAGAGCAGACGCCGAAATTGACGAGCAAGGTGAGTTTGATATCGATGCGGTTCCTGCGGGATAAAATTTCGGAGAAATGGGGGCGGATTTATTTTAATTCGAGATGGCGGTAAAAAAGCCTATTAAATAAAGCTGTCCCCTTTTGTTCAAAAAAGGAGCTGAATAGTGCATTCCGTACCGCTAGAACATGAGAAGCAAAAATTGATTTTCTACGTAGCTCAGGACTTAGATCAGATCTATTAGATCTCATGTGCAGCAGCTTGTGAATGAGGTCGCCGCGTCAAGAATATGGAGCATTGCCCCGCCAACCTTTATTGACGCGATAGACGAAGGGGGCGCGGAAGTAGTGGGTGGAATGTTGGAGATTTATTCAGCGCTGCAACCAAGCATACTCTCCGTTGATATGGAGTCGAAAAATCTAGATGAAGTAGAAGAAATAATCTGCGCTGTAAGAATGTTATCTGAAAAAGAGAATATTTCTTTTGAATTTCAACTGGATACAACTTTTGTTGGCGCCATTGATGATGGTGTTATTGGCCGAGTCTTGCTGGAAGGACTGCTCGTGCCGTGGCGAAATCATATGAAAGGAAAAAGTTGAGTTGGTGCAAAGAGAAGAAAAGGGCATAGATTTATTTTGATTCGAGATCGCAGAAAAACCAATCAATGGTTGAAGGGAGCTATAAATAATGACTGATGAATCAAAAAAAGGATTTTGGCGCTGGGGTTTTGTACTGTTGTTTGTTGGTATAGCAGCGGTCTTGATAAAACAAGCAACAGAAGAAACGCCTGAGCCTAGCAAAACAACCTTTCTTAGTGACTTGATAATCGTCACCGCGCGAACGCATGCCCGTAATTGGAAGGTTGACGAAAATACAGAGCTTGTTCGTATGGAGGCGACTAATAGCCATACAATAACGGTTTATTATTCTTTATTAAATTATGATCTTGATGTTGCCGGCTTTGACTTAGACGCTACTAAGTCAGCAGTTGTAAAGATTTTTTGTGATCCGAAAAATTTTGAAGAACAATCCATTTTTTCGCTGGGCGGTACTTACGTTTATGTTTTTGGTAGCAAAAATGTAAAAGAAATTGGCCGGTTCGAATTCAACAAACACAGTTGTGAAGGTTCTTTGTAAGCTATTTGATCATCGAGGCGGAGCAGTGCGAAAGGGCAGATTTATTTAGCCTTTACCCTTCCGGCGCGAGGCCAAAGCGGGCGACACGAAGGCCGCCCTATTTCCACTCAGGACGGATCGGCGTTAAGCCTGTGACTGATGACATCCAGCAAATCACACCCATCGCGCAGCGGAATGGCCAGCAAGTGGGCGAAGTCTGAAAGCACTACGGCATCGCTGCTGAGTTGTTCGCGAAAGGCTAGGTTTTCCAGCAGTTGGGTGACGGCCCGAATGCGGTGCACGGCGGCGTCGTGAAGGACGTCGAGAGGTGCCTGGGTGTCGATGATCAGGGCTGGGACGGTGCAGTCGTGGCAGGTTAGGGGAATGTATCGATTCATCATTAAGCTCTCTGGATTATTGAGGGCTCGTTCTTCGGGTCGCCAAACCCGGTCGCTTTTTGAGCGACGGCCGGACTATAAGCCGCACCGCCAAGCCCGCGCAAGGCATCAAAATGCCGCTGCTTCGGAGCGTGCCCGCAGCCGCTAACATCTTGCTATCCATTGCCGACATACTGCCCACGAACAAACGCACTACGCATACGCAAAGCCGAAGCCTCACCCCAAACATTAAAGGACCAATGTGAAAAACCTCCTCCTCATTCTCCTCACCACCCTCATCCTCGGCGGCTGCGTCAGCCACCCCCTCACTCCCGAAAACCGCGCGCAGATCAAGACCGTCAAAGTCCTGCCCGTGAAGTGGGAAAAGAACATGGTGTACTTCGGCCGTGAACAGGCCTGGGGCGCCGCCCTGGGTGCCGGGGTTGGCGCGGGTGTTGGCATGGCCAGCGGGGCGTCCAAGCTGGGTACTGCGGCGTTGAGTGGCGCCGGGTTTGCCGGCGGCATGAAGCTCGGGCAGTTGGCCGAGATGCCGACGCCGGTGGCTATTCTGACGGTGATGGAGGCGGAAAAACTCGATGTAGGCGTGTTGCTCAAGCAGGGCTTTGTCGATGAGTTGGGCAAGACTTCGACGCTCAAGGTGGTCGGCGATGATGAGCCGGCTGATGCGCAGATTCAGCTGACCGTGTCCGAGTGGGGCTTTCGCCTGACCCAGGGTTTCAGCAGCGTGATTTATCCGACCCTTAACGTGTTAGCGCAGATGGATCGCGGCGATGAGATGATCTGGCGCACCTTTGAAGCGGTCACGCCGTTTAATGGTCAGAACGTTTATGGCTATACACCGTTAACCTACCGCACGGACCCTGAAGCTTTGCGCCGGGCGTTGACCGGGATTACGCAGATTTCTGCGCAGTACCTGGTGAAGGAGCTCAAGTAGGGCTGTGCGAAGGCTCGCTGTTGTTGGTGGGCGGGTTTGTCTTAATGCCAGTCAGGGTTAAACGCAGTTCCCCTGTGGGAGCGGGCTTGCCCGCGAAGGCGGTGTGTCAGTCGCGGCATCTGTTGCTGCGCTATCGCTTTCGCAGGCAAGCCAGCTCCCACATTGGATCTTCGTTGCTTTGGGCATTGCGTTCGTTTAATTGATCGGCATTGGGCTTGCCCGCGAAGGCGGTGTGTCAGTCGCTGCATCTGTTGCTGCACTACCGTTTTCGCAGGCAAGCCAGCTCCCACATTTGATCTTCGTTGCTTCGAGTATTGCGGTCGGCAGTAGGCTAAGACCCCCACCTATGGCCGAAACAACTTGAGAACCGCTCTCAACCCCGTAAAATGCCGCAGCCGTTGCATCACCGTCTTTCAGGGAAGAATTCAGGCCAGCGCGCTTTCAGGCTGCCTAGCTCCTTGGAAAACCCAGCAACGCTGATTTCCTCACCCAAGGAGCACCCTGTGAAGACACTGTCCAAAATCCTGCTGTCGGGCCTCACCGCCGCGGCGCTGTTGACCGTGGCCGGTTGCGCCACCGAGAGCAACCGCGCGATGCCGGTGGAGCAAGTCGCCAGCGCCCACGTGGCCTATTCCGGCGTGCGTGTGCCGATTGCCGTGGGTAAGTTCGATAACCGCTCCAGCTACATGCGTGGCATCTTCTCCGATGGCGTTGACCGTCTCGGCGGCCAGGCCAAGACCATCCTTATCACCCACTTGCAGCAGACCAACCGCTTCAGCGTGCTGGACCGCGACAACATGGGCGAGATCTCCCAGGAAGCCAAGATCAAAGGCACCGTGCAGAAGCTCAAGGGCGCTGACTATGTGGTGACTGGCGATGTGACCGAGTTCGGCCGCAAAGAAACCGGCGACCGCCAGCTGTTCGGCATCCTCGGCCGTGGCAAGACCCAAGTGGCCTACGCCAAAGTCGCGTTGAATATCGTCAACATCAACACCTCCGAAGTGGTGTATTCCACCCAGGGCGCCGGTGAGTACGCGCTGTCCAACCGTGAAGTGATCGGCTTCGGCGGCACCGCCAGCTATGACTCCACCCTCAATGGCAAGGTGCTGGACCTGGCCATGCGCGAAGCGATCAACCGCCTGGTCGACGGCATCAACGCCGGCGCCTGGAACCCGCGTAACTGATCAGCCACACCACAAGGAGCAGTACACGGATGAGCAAGGCAGTGAAGTTAGCGCTGACGCTGGCAGCAATTGCGGCGGTAGCCGGGTGCCAGACGGCGCCCCAGCCCCTGTATCAATGGGAGAGCTACCAGCCGCAGGTTTACGAGTACTTCAAGGGCGAGCCCAAGGAAGCACAGGTGGAAGCACTGGAGCGCGACCTGCAGAAGATCAACGCCAGTGGCCGCAAGGCACCGCCGGGCTACCACGCGCACCTAGGCATGCTGTACATGAACATGGGCAAGGATGACCAGATGGTGCAGGAGTTTCGCACCGAGAAGGCCCTGTTCCCTGAGTCTGCTGCGTACATGGACTTTCTGCTGAAAAACGCCAAAGCCGGAGTCGCCACCAAATGAGCCTGTTAAAACTCACCGGCGCCTTGCTGGCCCTGGCGTTGCTCGGCGGTTGCGCCGCGCCCAAGACGGTCGATTATTCGGCGTACAAACAGGCACGGCCCAAGTCGATCCTGGTACTGCCGCCGATCAATGAATCGCCGGAAGTGCAGGCGTCCTACAGCCTGGTGTCGCAAGTCACCTACCCGCTGGCCGAAGCCGGCTACTACGTGTTGCCGATTGCCCTGGTGGACGAAACCTTCCGCCAGAACGGCCTCACCACCGCCAACGATATCCAGGCCGTACAACCGGCCAAGCTGCATGACATCTTTGGTGCGGACGCGGCGCTGTACATCACCATCAGCGAGTACGGCACCCAGTACATGCTGATCTCCAGCGACACCTCGGTGACGGCCTCGGCCAAACTGGTGGACCTGCGCACCGGCACCACCCTGTGGACCGGTTCGGCGCGGGCGTCGAGCGAGGAGGGCAACAACAACGGTGGCGGCCTGGTGGGCATGCTGATCACGGCGGCGGTCAAGCAGGTGATCAACAGCTCCACCGATGCGGCACACCCGATTGCCGGTATCACCAGTGCGCGGTTGCTGTCGGCAGGGCAACGCACCGGTATCTTGTACGGCCCGCGTAACCCCAAGTACGGCACGGACTAAGAGAACACCGCCATTCAACTGTGGGAGCTGGCTTGCCTGCGATGACATCGACTCGGTTTGCCTGATGTACCGAGGTGTCTGCATCGCAGGCAAGCCAGCTCCCACACTGATAGGGGTGAATTTCAAGGGTTTAACCCGAACCTCACGCACCTCGCGTCTGACCTTGTGAACGGCTCATTCATTCGCGAGGTTCAGCCCCATGTCCCGCCCTCTGCTTTATCTGCGTCCCGCTGCCCAAGGCTTCACCGTTACCCTGCTGGTAGCGCTGGCCGGGTGTGGGCTGTCTTCCTCTCCCGAGGTGGCCAAACCCGCACAACCCATCGCCGAGTTGCACAGCGCGCCGGTTGAGGGCGCGATGGCCAAACGCATGGTCATGCCGGCACCGATCATGGTGCGTGAAATGGCGATGATGAATGACCGCAGCGAACCCCGCGAGCAGTACGCCAACCTGCCCGACAACCCCGTGCATCGCGTCGCCGAAACCCCGGTCTCCACCTTCAGCGTGGATGTCGACACGGGCAGCTACGCCAACGTACGGCGCTTCCTCAACCAAGGCCGCCTGCCGCCCGAAGGCGCGGTGCGGTTGGAGGAGATGGTCAACTACTTCCCCTACCACTATGCACTGCCCACTGACGGCTCACCCTTTGGCGTCACCACCGAAGTGGCCGCCACACCGTGGAACCCGCGCACAAAACTGCTGCGCATCGGTATCAAGGCCTCCGATAAAGCCGTGGCAGAATTGGCGCCCGCCAACCTGGTGTTCCTGGTGGACGTGTCCGGCTCCATGGACCGCCGCGAAGGCTTGCCGTTGGTCAAAAGCACGCTGAAATTACTGGTGGACCAACTGCGCGATCAGGACCGCGTGTCACTGGTGATCTACGCCGGTGAGTCCCGCGTGGTGCTCAAGCCGACTTCAGGTCGCGATAAAACCAAGATCCGCAACGCCATCGACCAACTCACCGCCGGTGGCTCCACCGCAGGCGCGTCCGGCATCGAACTGGCCTACCAGATGGCCCGCGAAGGCTTTATCGACCAGGGCATCAACCGCATCCTGCTGGCCACCGACGGCGACTTCAACGTGGGCATCAGCGACTTCGACAGCCTCAAGCAAATGGCCGTGGCCCAGCGCAAAAGCGGCGTATCCCTGACTACCCTCGGTTTTGGCGTGGATAACTACAACGAACACCTGATGGAACAACTGGCCGACGCGGGCGACGGCAACTACGCCTACATCGACAACCTGCGCGAAGCGCGCAAGGTGCTGGTGGAGCAACTCAGTTCCACCCTGGCCGTGGTGGCGCGGGATGTGAAGCTGCAGGTGGAATTCAACCCGGCGCAGGTCAGCGAATACCGCCTGCTGGGCTATGAAAACCGCGCCCTGAAGCGTGAGGATTTCAACAACGACAAAGTCGATGCCGGTGAGATTGGCGCAGGGCACACAGTGACGGCGTTGTATGAAATCGTGCCCAAGGGCGAGAAGGGCTGGTTGGAGCCTTTGCGATACGCCGCCGCGCCTGCGACCGAGGGCAAATCCGATGAGCTGGCGATGCTTCGGGTGCGCTACAAACCCGCTGCGGGCGGTAACAGTCAGTTGATCGAACGCCCCATCGCCAACCAAACCACCCCGGCCAGCGATGATCTGCGCTTCGCGTCTGCCGTGGCCGCCTTCGCCCAACAGCTCAAGGGCGATGGCCGCTACACTGGCACCATGAGTGTGCAAGACACCGCCAAACTGGCGCGCTCTGCCCGCGGCGCTGACCCGTTCGGGCTGCGCAACGAGTTCGTGCAACTGGTGGAATTGGCCCAAAGCCTCAAACCCTGATCTCCACCACAACAATGAACCAATGTGGGAGCTGGCTTGCCTGCGATGCAGACAACTCGGTCCATCAGGCACACCGAGTGGATGCCATCGCGAGCAAGCCCGCTCCCACACTTAACCCTGCTTCGGCTGACAAAAAGGAGTTCGCCCACTACATGGCCGTTCCAGACGACTCACCCAGCGACGAATCGCTGCTGGCCCGCTACCGAACCGGTGACGCGGGCGCCTTCGAAGCCTTGTACAGCCGCCACCGCCAGGGCCTGTACCGCTTCCTCGTGTCCCTGTGCAACAAAGCCGAACTGGCCGAAGAAATCTACCAGGACACCTGGCTCAGCCTGATCCGCAGCACCACCCAGCCACAAGGCCGGGCGAGTTTTCGTACCTGGTTGTTCCAGATCGCCCGCAACCGCCTGATCGACCATTGGCGCAAGCACGGCATCCACAACCCCCTGCACGACAGCTACGATGAACAGCTGCACGCCCAGGCCGACGACAGCGCCGGCCCCGAGCAGCAACTGACCCTCAGCCGCGACCAGGCGCGCCTCGACGTGGCCCTGCAAGCGTTGCCCGAAGACCAGCGCGAAGTGTTTCTGCTGCGCCTGCACGGCGAGCTCGAAGTACCGCAAATCGCCACCCTCACCGGCGCCCCGCTGGAAACCGTAAAAAGCCGCCTGCGCTACGCCCTGCAAAAATTGCGGCGCCTGCTGGCCGAGGAGGTACCCGTATGACTGACTCCCGACACACCCCAGACGACGCGCTGCTCCAGCACTTTCGTCAACACAGCACGGGCGAACCGCCCGCGTCCCTCGACGCCTTCATCCTCAACGCCGCCCGCCACGAAGCGCCGCAGCCGCAACCCAGCCTGTGGCAACGCTGGCTGCAAGCCTGCCAACGCCCGCGCTGGCAAATGGCATTTGCCACCGTCGCCGGGTTGGCACTGATGATCGGCGTGGTCATGCGCTCCCCCGTGCCGCAACCCGAAATCTCCACCGCGACATTCTCTGCGCTGCACCACGAAGAAGCCGCCCAGCCAGCGCCGCAAGCCTTCTCCGCACCCGCGCCCATGGCCCGGATGGCGATAGCGCCCCGAGTTGAAAGTGCGCCTGCTCAAGCCGAAAGCGCAGTGGCGGATCAGCCAGCGCTGAAACTCAGCAAACGGGCGCTGCCGACGTTGGAAGAGGGTCTGCAGGAAATTGTGAACCTGCGCCGAGCGGGTGAAACCAGGGCCGCGGATGAAAAACTGCTGGCGCTGTACCAACGCTTTCCCGAGGAGGACTTGCCGGCGAGGCTAGAGGCGTTGCAACAGCATTGAACCTGTCGCCAAGAACCAGCCCCAGGCCTGTCGACCTGGGGCTTTTTATTACAACCCGCCGTAGGCCCGGGACCAGGCCACCGTGTCCGTGAGGGTCTGCTCCAGCACACGAAAGCTCAGCCCCAGTTCTTCTTCACTTTTACGGTGGTCAAAGCGGGTACGGTGCTCCTCGCGAATCAACAGCCGCAACGTCGCCATGCTCAGCAAGATGGGCTTTCCAGTCAGGTAAGCGTAGGCCTCTTGCACTGCGGCCAACAGGTAGAGCGCGGGCAGCGGCAGTTGACGGGAGGGCACCTTGACCCCGGCAATACGCCCCAGCGCCGGAATCAGCTGGCGCATGGTCAAGTTGCGACCGGCCGCGAGATAACGTTCGCCCCGTCGCCCGCTTTGGGCGGCGGCGATGTGCGCCCAGGCCACATCGCGGGCATCGACCAGAGAAAAGCTGCCAGGAATCAGCCCCGGCAACTTGCCGTTGATGACGTCCCTGACCAATTGCCCCGAAGACGTCGGCCCACGGTCGCCCGGCCCCCACATCCAACCGGGCAAGACCATGCAGGCGTGCATCTGCGGATGGCTTTCAAGAAACCTCAACACCTCCCGCTCAGCCAGGATCTTGCTGCGGTAGTAGTCATCCGCATCGGCTTCGGCCCGCAGGCACGTCTCGTCGATCGGCGTACCGGGGGCACCGTCGAGCACGGCAATCGACGAGGTATGCACAAACCGTCGCACACCGGCGTCATACGCCTGTTGCAGCAGGGCTCGCGTACCGACGACATTGATCTTTTCCAACTCCTCCCAATGGCTGCCGCCCTTGTAGTTATCCCGAAAAAACGCCGCGCAGTGAAACACCGTATCGCAGCCTTGCAACGCCGCCGAGAAGGCGTCCACATCAGCCATGTCCCCCACCACCAACTCCACGCCCGGCAAATCGCCGAACTGCTGCGCGCCCTTGGCCGCCGAACGGACCAGCGCCTTCACCGCATAACCCCGTGCGACCAGCTCCCGTACCAGGTTATTGCCCAGCAAGCCGGTGGCACCGGTCACAAAGGTGCTGCGCAAGCGATTGGGGTTCGTGTTCATACAGGCCATTCCATTTGTTGAGAAGGCCAGTAGATATACCCGCGAGCCCGCGCCGTAAAAACAGCGCCTACGGCATAATGGCTTTGCACATCTGCACACCAGGGAAGCGCGGAGATATGGCATTGCAGGCAAATTGGGACGATCTTCGACTGCTGCTGGCAGTCTCACGGCGCGGCAGCTTTTTACAGGCAGGCCAATTACTCGGTATCGCGGCCTCTACCGTCTCCCGCCGCCTCACCCAACTGGAAACCGCCCTGGGCGAACCACTGGTGGAACGCGGCGTGGAAGGCTGCCGGCTCACCTCCCGTGGCCAAGCCCTGGTGGACGTCGCCCTGGCGGCCGAATCCGGCCTGCGACGCCAGGCCCCCGTCGACGGCGTGCCAGCAACCCTCAGCGGCACCGTGCTGGTGAGCGCCGGCGAAGGCTTCTCTGCCAGCGTGCTCGAGGCCGCCAGCCGCTTCACAGCACAGCACCCAGGCTGCTCCGTAGAGCTGCAGGTCACCACCGACTTCCACAAAATCGTACGAGGCGTAGCCGACATCGCCATACGCACCGCACACCTGGGCGAACCTTCCCTGATCTACCGAGGGCTCGGCAAACTCGCTTACGGGGTCTTCGCAACTGCGGAATACCTGCAACGATTTCCGGCGCTAACTCCCGCCACTGCCGCCAGTATCGCCTTGCTGCCACCGCTGGACCTGCTACCGCAAATGCGCGCCGCGAAAGCTGCCGGGCTGGACCATGCGCCAATCAGGGTGAGTTCGTTTGCGGTGCAGCTTGGATCGGTGAAGCGCGGGATGGGTGTGGCGGTGCTGCCGCGTATTTTGGCGACGGGGTTGAGTGAGGTTTTTCCGGAGATGGAACTGCCGGGGATGGAGGTTTATCTGGTGACCCGGCCGCAGGCGTTGAAGCAGGGGCATATTCAGGGGTTTTTTGGGGTGTTGGAGGGGGTGTTGCGCGACGAAATATCTAGCCTGGATAAGCAGCATTCCGGGAATTCATCAAGGCCTACTAATACTCAACCCATCGGGATGTAGGCGCTTAGCCACTCGTAGCAACATTGAGTTGCGCGTGCAAGTGGCTCACAAAAAAGCCCCGGGTCTTAAGACCTCGGGTGTTTCATTCATATCTGGGTCCGCACTTCTGCGGCGATGGTGCTGGCGTCTTTTGACATTTCCAACACACCAATGCGTTGTTGCCATTCCTCGAATTTGACAGGTAGAAAGGACGCATTTGTAATGCGCAGCTTCGGTGATATACCTCTAAGGCATCAACTGCATCTCCGACAAACCGTATTCCCCCAACGAATACAGCAACGTCCCATACCCCAGCTGGACGTCGCCAACCCTGTCAGCACCATAATCCCCGCCACCACCTTCCACTTGGACGTTATTGGCCATGGCCTGCACATTCGGTGCGCGGAGGCCCTTTCGCACGGCGTAGTGGTTGTAGAGCAGTTCCCATATCGGACGGGTTTCGCCGCGATGATCGGCCGAGATGACGGTCTGTTTGAAGCTGCTGTTGGGGATGGGGGTAAACGGCACCTCCTGGCCAAGGTTGTACTTGGCCACATACTCGGCGCCCTGCAGCACGCGGTTGTTCTGGTAGCCGAACAGGTCGTTGCCCTGGCTCCAGGCCATTTGGCAGAAACTGCCGAGCAGGGCTATGTCGAGCATGGCGTGTGACTGATCACGTCCGCTTTCCTGGACTTGACCAAGGCCATCGCCGTAGAGCTTCCACACCGCGTGGGCGATGGCGCCGTTACCGGTGCCGTGCTTGAAGTAGTCGACGGCCTCGTTGTAGAGATCGCGGCGGTCGGTCAGTACGCCGATGGCCAGCATCGAGTTCATGTTGGCTAGGTCCCAGCTGGCCCCATGATGATCAGGCCGGGCGCCGTCGTGGTTCACCAGGAAGTCATGATTGATGGGGTAGAACACAGTGAGCATCATGCCTTGAAAACGCTGGAAATCTTCCGCCCGCCACTTTGGGTAGCTGCGCAGCAGTTCGGCCGCGTTGGCCAGTTGGTAGCCGTACAAGCCTGGCACCAAAGCTCTGCCGGGCTTGTCTTTGATCGCGGTGAGGGTCAAGGCCCACTGGTTCAAAATACTCACGGCCTTGTCGGCATACGCCGGGTTGTTGGAGATCTGCCAGCGCAGGGCCAGTGCATACGCGGCGGCTGCGTCGTTGAACAGAACACTGTCGTTATTCGGGCCGCCTGAAGTGCGGTACACCACCGGCACCGGGTTGGGCTGCCAGTCTAATGAGGCATGGGGGTTGGCGATCAGCTTCTGCCAGCCGGCCAGCCACGGCTGGTTATAGTTGGCCAGCTTCTCGCGTATCCGCGTGAAGTCCTCCCGGGTGTGGAGCAGGCCAGGATGCACGAACGCTTCGGTAGGCAGGGTGGGGGACGCTTGACTGCCGATACTCATCAATAGCGCATAGAGCAGCACGGCTCTTTTGGACAGGTACTTCAAACGGATCATCGTGTGTACGCCCTGATGGGGAGAACCTTGCGGTCTGAAAAGCCATTCGCACAGGACCGGAATCTGCCCCAGGGATAGTCCAGATGAAGCCTGCATACCCGGGGCTTGTTGTCAGAACGTGTAGTTGATTGCAAACAGGCCCAAGCCTGCGGTTTCGCGCCTTACCAGTGGGCTGTCGCTGGCTTGGTCGGCGTATTGAGTCAGCGTCAGGCTGGCCAGCGTTGACCAGTGCGCGTCGAAGGTGTGCTGCCAGTTCAAGGCAGCGGAGTAGGCATAGATCCCGGCGTCGGCGGTGTACTTGCTGTAGATCGAGCGTTGGCTCTGGGCCTGGGTGACGCCGAAGAACGTCTGGTTGTAGCGGCTATCGCCGGCATGGGCGTCGATGGCCAGGGCCAGGGTGTCGCGGCTTGTGTGCAACAGGATGCCTTCCAGGCCAAAGCGGTAGCGGTTGCCACGGTGCTCACCGGCCATGCGGATGTCGGCTTCACCGTTGATCGACAGCCAGTCAAGCAGTTGTTGGCTGAGGGTAAAGTTGGCGACGGTTGCGCCGTTGATATCGCCCATTCCTCTTAGCTCGTCGCCGCCCGCGCCGGTGGTGCTGTCCTTCTCCTTGCGGCCCATGTCGTAATTGATCGCCGCGCTGGCGCCGAAGCCACTGTCGGATTGAAATTGCAGGCCCACGCCGCGAGTGGTGTCGGCGAACAACGCTCCGTGCTGGATGCTGAGCATCGGCAGTACGAGCGGACGGTAGCGGTCAGCACCCATGTAGCGAGGTGTGACACCCATGCCAAGGCCCAGGGTAACAGTGGTTTCATCGGCTGCCGGGCTAGCGTCGGCCGCCTGAACCTGGGGCACGAGTGCGCAGCACAGCAGCGTGGCGGCGCCCAACAGGACGTTGCGAGTAGGGGGAGTGGTGAAGTTCATGGTCAAGCCCTTTGAGCGTAAAGAAGACAGCAGTGCGCCCGCCAACGCGCGATACCGCGCCGCCCTCGGATCTAGCTGTTCAGGCGCGTTGATAGGCTTGGACAGCGAGGCGGTGGTCGGCATAGGATCGGCTCGCGAAAGCGGGCGTAGGGCAATACTGGCAGCGCACTTTCAATAAACCGTTCGTAAATTATCAAGGTTTCATCAAGAGGCTTCTTTGTGTCAGGAAAACGTATCCTCATCGTCGAAGACGACGCCGACAGCGCCAACATTCTCGAAGCCTACTTGCTCCGGGATGGCTATGAGGTGGCCCTGGCCGAAGACGGCCAGCGCGGTCTGGACCTGTACAAAAGCTGGCAGCCCGACCTGATCCTGCTCGACGTGATGCTGCCGCGCTTGAGTGGTACCGAGGTCTTGTCCGCAGTGCGCCGCAGCAGTGACACGCCGGTGATCATGGTCACGGCCATGGGCGACGAACCGGAAAAGCTCGGCGCCTTGCGTTATGGTGCCGACGACTACGTGGTCAAGCCTTACAGCCCGCGCGAAGTGGTGGCGCGGGTGCACGCGGTGTTGCGGCGCACTACCGGCAACCAACCGGTAGAACATCTACTGCGCCATGAAAACCTGCGGGTGGATCTTGTCGCCTTTACCGCGGCCATCGAGCAAGGCGATGCACCACCGCACTGGCTGGACCTGACCCCAACGGAATTCAAGCTGCTGGTGACGTTGCTCAAGACGCCGTCCAAGGCCTTCACTCGCGATGAGTTGCTGGAAATCTGCCTGCCGGAAAGCGAAGCCCTGGCCCGCGTCGTCGACACCCATGTGCACAACCTGCGCCGCAAGCTGGAAACCCATGGCATCACCGGCGTACTGGTCACGGTGCGCTCCATCGGCTATCGGTTCAGGTAAGCCAGATGCTCAAGCAATCGCGGGTCAACGACAAACCGATGTGGCGCTGGATCGGCCTGCGCATGAGCCTGCTGGCGATCGGCGCGGTGGTGGTGATCGCGGTGTGCATGTGGATCAACGTCACACTGTCGGATTGGTATTTTGTGCAGCGCCTTCCGCCGGGGCCGCGCCATGAACTGCTGGCGCTGCGTGCCGAGCCAGGGCTCAATGAGCCACGCTTGCGTCAATTGGTTGCCCAGTACTATCCGATCGAATATTTCCAGCCGACTATCGACAATCGTGATTGGCTGATACTGATGGGTCTGGTGCTGGCCGCCATCCCCATCATCATTGCTTGCGGCCTGTGGTTTTCGCGCCCTTTATCCAGCCAGTTCTCGGCGATTGCCCAGGGCGCCCGGCGAGTCGCCGGCGGTGATTTCCTCACGCGCCTGCCTGTGCACCGCCACGCTCCCGACGAGCTGCAACGGCTGGTCAGCGACTTCAACAGCATGACCACGCAACTGGAGCGCTATGAGCGCGATGTGCGTGAATCCAGCGCGGTCATTGCCCACGAATTGCGCACGCCATTGAACGCCGCCATGGGGCGCGTGCAGGGGATGCTCGATGAGGTATTCCCCAGCGATGCCATGCAGTTGGGCATGGTCAAGCGTCAGCTCGATCAACTCAGAAAGCTGGTGGATGACTTGCACCTGTTGTCGATGGCTCGTGCTGGCCGGCTGGTGCTGGAGCGCAGCGAGTTTTCTCTGGCAGCTCTGGTGGCGGAGCGGTTGGCGTGGTTCCAGCCGCAGTTGGATGAAGCTTGCGTGCTAACGCAGGTCAGTATTGCTGATGGGCTTCGTATGCATGCCGATCGTGATCGCCTGGGCCAGGTGATCAACATTCTGGTCGATAACTTGCTGCGTTATGCGGCCGGGGGAGGCGAGTTGAATATAACGGCGCGCCGGGTTCACGGTTCGGTGGTGATTGAAGTCGGTGACCGAGGGCCAGGTATCGAAGCGCAGCATCTGGACAGCGTGTTCGACCGCTTCTGGCGTGCAGAGCGCTCCAGGGCACGTTACTCGGGGGGGAGCGGGCTAGGCTTGTCCATCGCCCGTGCGATCTGCCAGGCCCATGGCGGTACCATTACTGCCCGCAATCTGGCCGAAGGGGGTACGCTGATCAGGGCGGAGGTTCCTGTGTAGGCGTTTCTTCCTTGATTGAAACCGGCGCTC
Organism: Pseudomonas sp. PA-1-6B; assembly: GCF_021609545.1. Taxonomy (NCBI): domain Bacteria; kingdom Pseudomonadati; phylum Pseudomonadota; class Gammaproteobacteria; order Pseudomonadales; family Pseudomonadaceae; genus Pseudomonas; species Pseudomonas sp. PA-1-6B. The sequence continues at coordinate 32,287 of NZ_WJZM01000018.1, read as the reverse complement.
AAGGCGGTGAAATCGTAATGATCGTAGCGCTGGAAAACTGCTTGGGAAAAAGGGAGGGGAAAAGGGGATTTATTTTCACCTCTACTATCCCGACGCGACTCAACACTCTCTCACCACCCACCAAACCAAAAACAAAAAAGCCCCAGATCTCCCGACCTGAGGCTTTTTCATTTCATATCTGGTGCCCCGGCGTCGTTTGAACTGGTTGGTTTCATGCCCTATTTATATGGGGTTGGTGGGGCTCGTTTCTGTTGGGCATACACGTGGGCATACACGATGATGACTGCTATCGTTATTTTTCAAACATCCCGCAAGCGCAAAGAGGTTTTTAAATGAGTGGTCGCTTGACCGCATTGAGCCCCTACCGGCTAAACCTTGCGAAGCTGGAGGATTCGCTTTAACTCACTTTGTAGAAGAATCAAACCATGTCTTGTCAGCTCATCATTTGAGTCTAATAGACCAGTTTCCCTCATGTCTTGGACTGCATTAAGTGCAATATGGGGCCTATTTTCTGCGAAAAGTCGTCTAATCTGAGAGGAAGAAATATGTGAATCAACTTTGTCCAGCGGAATACTTCTTGCCATTTGTCGGGCTACGTACTGAGCGACTTCTTCACGTATTGGCAAGGTCGAGCCGCTTGATTGACGACTAGCATGCATCCGTCGCAGCTCCATACGTGCTTGCTCTAGCTCTTCATTCTTCTGTTCCAAATTTGCGAATAATGCTTGCTTCTCATGTTCAGCAAGCTTCGCTCTACCTGCAAGATCCTCCAAAAGCGCTCTCTGTTCTGCTTCCTTAAGCCTAATTTCTTCTTCTTCGGCCTTAACATCTGAGGGTGTTGCACCATAGTGCGGCAGTTTGTCGAGGCGATCTCGCATTCCGGAGTAGCCTTCATCGAGATGTCGAAGCCTCTCGCCGAACCCTGCTTCAATACGCCCAAGAATCTCCGACATGTCCTTTGTGAATTTGTATGTGTTGTCGTAGAACTGATTGCTTGCTTCATTCGCCTTAAAGTAAAAGGCAACGGAAAGGGCGACTGAAAAGAGGGCAAGAACGAGAGCTAAAAAATCGTTAAAAGAGAAACTCGCTAAATCAATTTTGACGTCTGCGTTGAGAAGCTTCAAAGCAACCACGGCCAGTAACGCTACCAGCAGCAAGTCGCGCAAGAACGGCAACGAGAGGAAACCCGGCCTCGTAATGGACTCTTTTGGAAGGGACACTGTTCGTCTCCGTACGAATATCAACCTAAAATAGGCGAGCGACCTAAGCGTGCCGCTTAGCTCCGTTTACATTTTGCAATGACACATTACGGAGTCATCAGCATTGTGTCCATTGTGGGCTGGGCTGCCTGGACCTACGGCGACTTAGGTTAAGAACCGTCTACCAATCTCCAATGTCTAGAGCCTGTAGTTTGACAATGGTCTGGGGCCCCTGAGGCTTTTCTATCAACACGGGGTCGGAAACCCGCGACATCGTTGTAGCGGCAGTCGTACCAGCTTACTGAAATTTCAACGTTGAAATTGAAAGGATCTTGAAGAAAAAAGGCCATCGTTACCTTGCTGGTAAAGATGCCCTTTTGTGTTGCTGATAACGCACGCATGGCGTTCGTCAACCGAGTCAACTCTGACCAAAAAGGGGACAGATTTATTTTCAAACCCTCGTGAAGCCGCGTAAGGAGGGAAACACCTCTTCGACAAATGAGACGTTGCTAGTGCTGCATAAGCGCTTTCCGAACTAGGTTTTATCAGCGCGCTTTGAGGTGTTGCATAAGCACTGAATCACCACCCACAAAAAAGCCCCAGATCTCTCAACCTGAGGCTTTTCCATTCCACATCTGGTGCACCCGGCGGGATTCGAACCCACGACCCCTGCCTTCGGAGGGCAGTACTCTATCCAGCTGAGCTACGGATGCTTGTGCGGGCGACATCATACCCATGTCGACCTGATGCGTCCATTCCGGCATTCCCCCCCGCCCCCTGTCGTCCATTTCCGACAAAAAATGGCTAATCGCCACCTTCATTCACAACTCCCCGCGCCGCACGTCCCTTTGTTTGCTTTGCTCTTGTGGCTTTAACCCCGCTTCCACGCCGCAATTCCTCAGGTGAACGCATGCATTCCAAAGGAACCGTGATGCTCGATCTCCCGCTCAGACAAACCCTGCTGGCTCGCTCCGATTTGTTTCGAGGTATGCCGGAGCATCTCTTGCGCTACGTTGCCACCCATATGGTGGAGCGCACGCTGGATGATCGTGAGCTGTTGTATTTCAAGGACGACACCCTCGAATTCATCGCGTTGGTGGTGGAGGGCCGGATTTATTCGGTGGTGCATGGGCCGGATGGGCGCGAGCAGATTATCGGCAGCACTGGGGCCGGGCAGGTGGTGGGGGAGACGGCGTTGATCAAGGATCATGGGCGCGAGTCTTCTACCTTTGCCAGTGGCCCCACGCGGTTGTTGCAGTTGGGCAGTCGGCATTTTGCGGTGTTGTTTGAGGAGCCGGCGTTTCTGCGGCGTTTGTTGATGCTGATGATGCTGCGTTTGTTGCAGGCCATCGAGTTGCTGGAGTTGGTGTGCCTGCATCGGTTGGAGTCGCGGTTGGCGCGGTTTTTGTTGGCCAACCTGGGAGAGATCGACCTGGCGTTGGCCTTGCCCAGTGTGTCGTTGCCCGCAAGCCAAGGGGTGTTGGCGTCGATGCTGAATACCAGCCGGCCCAAGCTGAATGTGCAGCTGCAAGTGTGGCGGCGCAGTGGCGTGATCAGCGGCGATCTGGAGCGCATGGTGATCAACGATGTCGAGCATTTGCGGCGCAAGGCTTTTGCGCTGAATTAGTTGTGGCGGTGTTCCCCAGGTAACAGCGTGCCCCCGTCGTGCCCTCGCAGACTGGCCCTTCATCAAGGATGCACAGGAGTGCTGGCGATGGGGATGACTGTTCAGTTCAAGGATCAATGGGCCGCCGATGACCGTTTGTTCGAAGCGAGTTGGCGCGCTGTGCACGGCGAGCTCAGGCGCCGGGCGTTGCGGCGGGCCAAGGGCAATCTGGATCAGGGCCAGGAGTGGTTGTCGGCCACGGCGATCAAGGCCCTGTTGTTTTTTCGGCGTTCGCCGGAGCGCATTCGCGACCCGGAGGGGTTTCTGTTTCTGGTCCTCGACCATGTGTTTCTCGACAGCTTGCGGCGCAGCAAGCGCGAGGGGCGGTTGTTCGATGATTCGGTGGACCTTGAACACGATCACCTGGCCGCGCTCGCCGCGCCCTGCGCCTCGGTGCTGGAGCGGGTGGAATGCTATGAGCGCCTGGAGCAGATCGAGGCGCACGTCGCACGGTTACCGCTGTTGCAGCAGCGCTTGTTCGAGATGCGTTTTGTCGATGACCTGCCTTACCCGCAAATCGCCGCCGAGCTGCACGTGAAGCTGCCGCTGGTGCGCAAGCGTGTGCAACTGCTGCGCAGTGCTTTGCGCTGAAGGCGATTCACAGACGTTGGCGTGGGGCGTTCTAGTGGTATGAGCGCAGCACGCCGCCGCTATCCACACCCAAACCTGGGTGAATGCCATCAAGGAGAGATGTATGACAGAGGTCAACAGCCAGATCACCGACGCGGTCACGCAAACCAACGTCAAGGTGGTGGCCGAGGCGCCGGCCCAGGCCATCGCGTCGCTGTACCAGGTGGCCAGCAGCGCGGCGGGCTTGTCGTTGCAGAACGCGGTCAACAGCCAGCAGGCGATGAATCAGATTTCCAACGCGGTGATCTCCAAGGCCGTGGCGCTGATCATGCAGATTGGCGAGAAGGGCTGAGCCCTCGGGAGATTGATTATGTCGTGGTTCAGCAGAAAGAAACCCGCCGCCTCCCAAGCAACGCCCGCCGCCGACCCACCTGCGCCGGCGCCCGCTGCAGCGGCCTCGCGCTCGATCATGGCGCGCATGAACGAGCACCTGCTCAACCAGGTGAGCACGCCGTCGCCCGACAGCACGGCGGCGCTCAATAGCCAGATCGTGCAGGCGGTGCAGTTCACCAACGCGCAGAACTTTGCCTATGCGCCGGCGCAGATCGCGGTGCCGGCCGACATGATGATCAGCCAGGCGGCCGGGCTGGTGGCGCAAGCGGCGGCGGGGTACTTCGACGGGGTCAGCAAGATCGCCCTGGCGGCCCAGGCCGTGCTGCTCCAGCAAATGACCGAGAACATCGTCAAGGACAACCTGCCGGCCGCTGCCGAAGACGCCTTGGGCGCCTTGGCCACCGACCTGCTGGTGGGCGCCGCTGCCGCCGTGGCTGCCGCTGCCGGTGCGATGGAGGCCGAAGCTGCCAGCGTGGCAATCGACAAGATCGACCAGAGCATCGCCAAGTACGCCGACACCTTGGCCAACCGGGCCGCGCCAACGGCCTGAACCGAGCACAGCGCTTCGGCGTTCTGCTGGGGCGGTGCAACAGCAACTTGAAAGCAACTTTTCTTGAATGAGGAGCGACATCATGGACGTTGGAGATCTTATTTTTTCGGTGAAGCAAGAAGATGACAGTACGACGCGGGCTTTCATCAAAGCCGGTCAGTTGGTCAAAGCCAAGGTGTTCTCACAGGACACGACGTATTTGAATGTGGTCCACCCGGCAATTGCGGTGAGCAAGACCATGGTGATCGAAAGCGTCGGCACTGGCCTGGCGTTGACTGACGTGAGCCTGGAAAAACCCCCTCGTACCGCCATGGTGTTTTCCTGCCGTGACACTGAGCTGGGGTTTGCGGCGGCGCTGGCGGCCAAGCAGTTCTATTTCGACAAGCTCGGCGATGAAATCGACGGCAGTTATAGCGCGTGGAACGCGATGCTTTCTGCATTCAAGAACTGGAAGGCCAACGACACCCTGCAGGCTCGGATCAATGAGTCGATAGCGATAGGCAGCGGTTCCTTTTGCTCACAATTCGCGGCCAACGCTTATGAGGTCGGCAACCTCTACAACGCGGCCAATCTGGTTCCGCCACCGCCGGCCATCTTCAATCGGCAACCCTCAGCGATGACACCGGCAGAGCTCGCGACGTTCTGTGCTGCGTCGCCGCGTTTTTTCTTTGCCGGTTTCTGGGAAGACGGCAGAGAGGTGCGGCTTTAGCGGCCCTTTTGCAGGCGACGTAAAGCCCAAGGAGATCGACATGGCACCCCCTTCCACACCCTCGGTCCTGTCCACCGACGACCGCCAACGGCTCGAAGCGATGCTGCGCAACCCGCAGATTTTCGCCGGAACGCCCCAGGCCATCGTCGACGAAACCCTCAAGCGCGCTACCGAAGTGCTTGCGCAATCGAAGGCCAACGAACAAGCGCTCAAGACCGCTGCCCTGCAACGTGAAGCGGCGCTGCGCCAGGTGTTGGACGGCGCAGCTCCCGACCAGGACGCGCAACGCAAGGAAGTGCAGGCACTGATCCAAGGGTTGATCGCCCAGATTGAAGCGGCGCTGGGCCCCACTGCAAAACCTTGACCCCGCGTTTCACAGCGTCTGTTTCGCAACGTTCATTGATGAACACGGAATGCACCGTGTACTAAATAAGGAAATTGATCATGCCATTAGTCAACGAGCAAATTACCGACGCGGTCACCCAGACCAACGTCAAAGTGGTGGCCGAATCGCCTGCGATGGCGATGAGCACTATCTATCAATCCATGGCGCAGGCCACGGCGATTCTGTTCCAGAACGCGGTGTCGGCCCAGCAGCAGCAAAACACCCTGGCCCAGGCGGCCACCAACCAGGGCGTGATGCAGATCTACAGCGTCGATACCACCGCAGGTGCGGCGGCTACCGAGAAAGTCGCCCAGGGCGGCGTGTCGGATAACCTCACCAGCCTGTTGACCGTGCTCAAGTCGTTCCAGCCTTAAGCACTGAGCAATAACGGATGTTGTTCTTTCTCAACCCAGGAGTTTCAACCATGAGTACAGTCAGCCCGCAAATCACCGATGCCGTCACTCAGACCAACGTCAAGGTGGTTGCCGAATCACCCGCGATGGCCATGAGCACCATCTACCAGTCCATGGGCCAGGCCACGGCCATTCTGTTCCAGAACTCGGTCTCGGCCCAACAGCAACAAAACACCCTGGCTCAGGCGGCCACCAACCAGGGCGTGATGCAGATCTACAGCGTCGACACCACCGCTGGCGCCGCCGCCACCGAAAAAGTTGCCCAGGGCGGCGTGGCCGACAACTTGACCAGCCTGTTGGCCGTGCTCAAGTCGTTCCAACCTTAAGCTGCGAGGTCCCCGACAGCCCCGGCGCCCACAAGGCTCCGGGGCTGTTGTCGTGTGTGCGTTTGATCCGAAAGATGAGCCGGATGCGCCATATTCGTTCTTTTTTTCGAACATCCTATTGCCCTGTACCCCCATTGATCCTAGGATTCGTTTGAGATTTCAAACGCTCTGTCTCCCGTGCGCTCTTTCATTTCTTCTGCGCGCTGGGGCTGATTTCCCTGACGGCAGCCCACAAGGCGCCTTTCAACAACTCTAATTCGCTCCGCGTGCGCGCGGTGCTGTTAAGGAAAGCCGACATGCAGCTTAAAGACACCCAGTTGTTCCGCCAGCAAGCCTTTATCGATGGCGCTTGGGTCGATGCGGACAATGGTCAAACCATCAAGGTCAACAACCCGGCCACGGGCGAGATTCTCGGCACCGTGCCAAAGATGGGCGCCGCGGAAACCCGCCGCGCCATCGAAGCCGCCGACAAGGCGCTGCCGGCCTGGCGTGCACTCACCGCCAAGGAGCGCGCCAACAAGCTGCGCCGCTGGTTCGAACTGCTGATCGAAAACCAGGACGACCTCGGCCGCCTGATGACCCTCGAACAAGGCAAGCCGCTGGCCGAAGCCAAGGGCGAAATCGTCTACGCTGCCTCCTTTATCGAGTGGTTCGCCGAAGAAGCCAAGCGCATCTATGGCGACGTGATCCCCGGCCACCAGCCCGACAAGCGCCTGATCGTGATCAAGCAGCCTATCGGCGTGACCGCAGCCATCACCCCGTGGAACTTCCCTGCGGCGATGATCACCCGCAAGGCGGGCCCGGCCCTGGCCGCCGGTTGCACCATGGTGATCAAGCCGGCCTCGCAAACCCCGTTCTCGGCCCTGGCCCTGGTTGAGCTGGCGCACCGTGCCGGTATCCCCAAAGGCGTGCTCAGTGTGGTCACCGGCAGTGCCGGCGACATCGGCGGCGAGCTGACCAGCAACCCGATCGTGCGTAAATTGTCCTTCACCGGCTCGACCGAAATTGGTCGCCAACTGATGGCCGAATGCGCCAAGGACATCAAGAAAGTCTCCCTGGAGCTGGGCGGTAACGCACCGTTCATCGTGTTCGACGACGCTGACCTGGATAAGGCCGTCGAAGGCGCGATCATCTCCAAGTACCGCAACAACGGCCAGACCTGCGTCTGCGCCAACCGCCTGTACATCCAGGATTCGGTATACGACGCCTTCGCTGAAAAGCTCAAGGTGGCGGTGACCAAATTGAAGATCGGTAACGGTCTGGAAGACGGCACCACCACCGGCCCGCTGATCGACGAAAAAGCCGTCGCCAAGGTGCAGGAACATATCGCGGATGCCCTGAGCAAAGGCGCCAAGCTGTTGGCCGGTGGCAAGGTCATGGAAGGCAACTTCTTCGAACCGACCATCCTGGTCGACGTGCCGAAAAACGCCGCCGTGGCCAAGGAAGAAACCTTCGGCCCGCTGGCGCCACTGTTCCGCTTCAAAGACGAAGCCGAAGTGATCGCCATGTCCAACGACACCGAGTTCGGCCTGGCCTCCTACTTCTATGCCCGCGACCTGGGCCGAGTGTTCCGTGTGGCCGAGGCCCTGGAATACGGTATGGTCGGCGTCAACACCGGGTTGATCTCCAACGAAGTGGCGCCGTTCGGCGGCATCAAGGCCTCGGGCCTGGGCCGTGAAGGCTCCAAGTACGGGATCGAGGATTACCTGGAAATCAAATACCTCTGCCTGGGTATCTAAGGCACGGGATTGCAGTAAACGCAGAGGGCACGAGAGCGCTGCCCCTTTGCGTGTTTCACATGGTTATTCGCAGTGGCCGGGAAAGCTGTGGCAGTCGATCATCGCATGCTGCCGTAGTTGCCTCCCCGCCACCTATCCTTGAGCCACGCCGCCCGATGAGCGGCGAATGAGGACTTTATGAGCAAGACCAACGCTTCCCTGATGAAACGCCGCGAAGCCGCTGTACCGCGCGGTGTTGGCCAGATTCACCCGATCTTCGCCGACTCCGCGAAGAACGCCACCGTGACCGACGTTGAAGGTCGCGAGTTCATCGACTTCGCCGGCGGTATCGCCGTGCTGAACACCGGCCACGTACACCCGAAAATCATCGCGGCCGTGACCGAGCAACTCAACAAGCTGACCCACACCTGCTTCCAGGTATTGGCCTACGAGCCCTACGTAGAAGTGTGTGAGAAAGTCGCCGCCAAGGTGCCAGGTGATTTCGCCAAGAAAACCCTGTTGGTCACCACCGGTTCCGAAGCGGTAGAAAACGCCGTGAAAATCGCCCGCGCCGCCACGGGCCGTGCCGGTGTGATTGCCTTCACCGGCGCTTACCACGGCCGCACCATGATGACCCTGGGCCTCACCGGTAAGGTCGTGCCTTACTCGGCCGGCATGGGCCTGATGCCAGGCGGCGTGTTCCGTGCGCTGTACCCCAACGAACTGCACGGTGTGAGCGTCGACGACTCCATCGCCAGCATCGAGCGTATCTTCAAGAACGATGCCGAGCCGCGTGATATCGCCGCCATCATCATCGAGCCGGTGCAGGGCGAGGGCGGTTTCTACGTCGCGCCAAAAGCCTTCATGAAGCGCCTGCGCGAACTGTGCGACAAGCACGGCATCCTGCTGATCGCCGACGAAGTGCAAACCGGTGCCGGCCGTACCGGTACTTTCTTCGCCATGGAACAGATGGGCGTTGCCGCCGACCTGACCACCTTCGCCAAATCCATCGCGGGCGGCTTCCCGCTGGCCGGTGTGTGCGGCAAGGCCGAGTACATGGACGCCATCGCCCCAGGCGGCCTGGGCGGCACCTATGCCGGTAGCCCGATTGCCTGCGCAGCAGCCCTGGCGGTGATGGAAGTGTTCGAAGAAGAGCACCTGCTGGACCGCTGCAAGGCCGTGGGCGAGCGCCTGGTGACCGGCCTCAAGGCCATCCAGGCCAAGTACCCGGTGATCGGCGAAGTGCGTGCCTTGGGCGCGATGATCGCGGTCGAGCTGTTTGAAGACGGCGACACCCACAAGCCAAACGCTGCCGCCGTTGCCTCCGTGGTAGCCAAGGCACGTGACAAGGGCCTGATCCTGCTGTCCTGCGGTACCTACGGCAACGTGTTGCGCGTACTGGTGCCGCTCACCTCGCCGGACGAGCAGTTGGACAAAGGCCTGGCGATCATCGAAGAGTGCTTCTCCGAACTCTGACACGCCCCTGTAGGAGCGAGCTTGCTCGCGAAAAACCCCCAGGCACCGCGTTTCAAAGGCTGCCCGCGTTTTCGTTGACGACCTTCGCGAGCAAGCTCGCTCCTACAAAAAGAAAAAGCAAAAAAACCGCTTCGGCGGTTTTTTTGTGCCTGCTTCATTGTACGCACGCGGCTGCATTGTCTAAGGTGCAAGCATTGCCGATGGAGCGTGCTGGATGACTGCTGTTGATTTACCCGCTGTACCCCGAGTGTTAATCGCCGAAGCAGACCCTTGGTCGCGGGACCTGCTCAAGCAAGTGTTGTTGAATGTGCGCTGTGACGCACGTTTGGATGTGTGCGCCGATGGGCAGCACGCCGCCACGCTGTTGGGCGAAAAAACCTATGACCTGATCCTGGCGGATTGGGAGCTGCCGGGCGTGGATGGCCTGAGCCTGCTGCGCAGCGTGCGCCAGAAGCGCCGTTCGCTGCCGTTTATCTTGCTGAGCAGTCGCAACGACAGCGCCAGCGTGCGCGAAGCCTTGCCCCTGGCGCCCACCGCCTACCTGACCCGCCCGCTGAACATGGAAAGCCTGACCCAGCGCTTGCAAGACCTGCTGCTCAATGAAGGCGAAAGCGTGTACTGCGAAATTCCACCCCTGGCGCCGGGCATGACCTTGCCCGCCTTCCTCGAGCGGCGCCGCGAGGTCTGCGATGGGGCGCCGTTGCGTGTGGATGTGAAAACCGCCGTGCAACGCAGCCTGGGGCCCGAAGGCCTGGACCTCAAGCAGTTGGAAGACCAGGTACACAGCGACCCGCAAATCACCGCCGTACTGATCGCCGCCGCCAACAGCGCCGGCTACCACGGCACGCCGGTGCAGACCCTGTCAGAGGCCCTGCATAAGTTGGTGCCCGGCCAGAGCATGAACCTCATCCTGGGCCTGGCGCTCAAGCACAACGTGGTGTTGGGCGACCCTGGGCTGGTGGCCTACGCCGAGCGGCACTGGCAACTGTCCCAGGACAGCGCCGACTACGCCCGACGTCTGGCGCGCATGTTGGAACTGGATCACCAGCGCTGCTACAGCGCCTGCATCCTGCATCGCTTGGGCGACCTGGCCTTGTTGCGCTGCCTGGAAGACTGGCGCCAGGGCGGCGGCGCCCTGGATGACGAAGCCATCGGCGAATCCCTCGACGCCTTTGGCGCTGCCTACGGTTCGGCGTTGCGCACGCGTTGGCGCTTGCCGCTGGAGTTGCGGCAGTTGATCGCAGGGATCTATTCACTTGAAGGCGGGGTGTATTCGCGCGAAGCCCTGGTGGTGAACCTGGCGGTGCAAATGGCGCGGCTGACCGAGCACGAAGGGCTGGAAGAACTGGCGGGCAGCAAGACGGCGCGGCTGCTCAAGGTCGGCTTGTCGGAACTGACCCGAGTGCGCAAAACCTGAAACACACACCGGTCAATTGTGGGAGCTGGCTTGCCTGCGATAGCGGTGGGTCAGTCAAGACGCCATCGCAGGCAAGCCAGCTCCCACAGTGGGTCGGTGTTACCCGGCGATAACGCGGTTCTTGCCTTGGCGTTTTGCCTCGTACATCGCCGCATCCGCTCGCGCAAACAGGCTGTCGAGGGTGGAGTCATCTTCGCGCAGGCCGGCCAGGCCCTGGCTGACGGTCACATTGAATTCATGCCCTTCGTAGCTGAACACCAACGCCTGGATTTCCTTGCCCAACCGCTCGGCCACCTGCAGGGCCATCTCCGGTGGGCAACCCGGCAGCACAGCAGCAAATTCTTCGCCACCAACGCGCCCGAACAGGTCGCCACGGCGCAGTACCCCGCGACCGCTTTCCGCGATGCGCCGCAGCACCTGGTCGCCCTCCAGGTGGCCGTAGGTGTCGTTGATGTCTTTGAAATCATCGATGTCCAGCAACAGGAACGCCAGCGGGGTGCCCTGCACGCAGGCGTTGTCGAAGGCCTGGTTGGCGAGTTCGAAGAAGTGTCGGCGGTTGCTGCTTTGGGTCAGTACGTCGGTGGTGGCGAGGCGATGGAGTTCCAGTTCAAGTTGCTTCTTTTCGGTGATGTCTTCGGCGATGCCCACCACGATCAGCGCTTCACCGGGCACCACCTGCTGGTTGATGTAGCACTTGTCACTCAACCAGCGGATCTGCCCGTCAGCGGTGATGATGCGGTACTCGCGGTCCTCCACGGCGCCCTGTTCCAGCACACGGGCCAGGCTGTGTTCGGCGTAGTCGAGGTCTTCGGGGTGGACGCTGTTGCGCCATTCACGGTGGTCGGCCAGCAGCAGGCCGGCGGAGCGGCCAAACAGGCGCTCGTACGCCGGGCTCACATACAGCACGCGGCGTGTTTCCCAATCGATGGCCCAGAGCACGGCGTTCACGCTGACCAGCAGGGAACTGAGCAGTTGCTCACGCTCACTCAGCCGCTCGACTTCACCTTGAGCATGCATAAGCGCCAACAGGGTCGCCGCCGCGGCCGGGCGCGGCGGCTCTGCGGTGGGCACATCGGGCAGGCTGGGCTTTTCGTGAACCATCGGTACAACTCTCTCTGGGCGCGCCGCAGGGTGCAAAAGCGGTCACTACAAGGGGTCACCATGATGGCGAAGTGTTCTTTGAGAGAGGGGAATTGCGGTGAAGTTCCGTGATCAGCATGCATTGACGGTGCCCGGAAAATGGCGCCAAAAAGCCAGTGCGTGGGAGGGCGAACCCTCCCACGGCGTGCTCATGCTGCTGTAGGGCGCAACGAGTAAGTCTTCAACTGGTGGGCAAAATCGCGCAGGGATTGAATGCCACTGGCCTCGGCTTCATGCACCCATTCCTTGATCGCCGCCAGCATGTCGTGGCCATTGGAACTGGTCTTGAGCCAGATCTGCTGCAGCGCCAGGCGCTTCTCGTAGATCACCGTGAGGGCATGGCTGTGTTCCAGCATGCTCTGGATACGCAAGTGGTGGCGGTCTTCCAGCAGGCTGGTTTCCCGCGACAGCAGGCGCTTGGCGCGGTGGAACTGGTGGCGCACCGAATGATCGACCTTCTCCAACTCCTGCTTGACCAACGGGCCAATCACCAACTTGCGGTATTGGGCCATGATCTGGAAGCGGTTGTTGAGGATCGCCATGGCAGTGTCCATGTCCAGGCTGCCCTTGCCTTCGACGCGGTGGGCGATGGGGGCCACGCGCTGCACCTTGGCCAGGCGCAGGAAGCTGAACACTTTGATCCAGGCCCAACCCAGGTCGAATTCCCACTTCTTCACCGACAGCTTGGCCGAGTTAGGGTAGGTGTGGTGGTTGTTGTGCAGCTCTTCGCCGCCGACGATGATGCCCCACGGCACCAGGTTGGTGGCGGCGTCACGGCATTCGAAGTTGCGATAGCCCACGGCATGCCCCAGGCCATTGATCACGCCGGCGGCCCAGAACGGGATCCACATCATCTGGATCGCCCAGATGGTGATACCGATGGTGCCGAACAGCAGCAGGTCGATCACGCCCATGAGCGCCACGCCCAGCAGTGGGTAGCGCGTGTAGAGTTTGCGTTCGATCCAGTCGTCCGGGCAGTTTTTGCCGTAGATACGCAGGGTCTCGGGGTTTTCCGCCTCGGCGCGGTACAGCTCGGCACCTTTGCGCAGCACGGTGGACAAGCCCTTGATCACCGGGCTGTGCGGGTCATCGACGGTTTCGCACTTGGCGTGGTGCTTGCGGTGAATGGCGGTCCACTCGCGGGTGTTCTGCGCCGTGGTCAGCCACAGCCAGAAGCGGAAGAAGTGTTTAAGGCCGGCATTGAGCTCGAGCGAGCGATGGGCCGAATAACGGTGCAGATAGACAGTGACCCCAATAATGGTCACGTGGGTCATCAACAGCGTGACTGCCACCAGTTGCCAGGCGGACAGATCAAGAAAACCGTTGTACCACATAGGCTGTATGGCCCTCAGATAAAGAAAAAAACAGCACCCGCATTATCACTTCCTTTGCAGATAAAACCAGTCACCGTTTCAGATAAGACTTACAAAGTGTTTCCTCCTCTATAATCCTGATCCTTTGTAGGGCGATTCTGGTTATTTAGTAAGGATTACTAAGCATATGCTGTTTTCATACCGAGGTGCCCTACGTGCGGGGTTGGTGTACCTGCTGGTTTCTATCGTTTGGCTCCAGCTCAGCAATTACCTATTAATCAACTTTATCGATGAACCTTGGGCGCTGGGGCGCTGGCTGCAGGCGCGCGGTTATGTGTGGGTCAGCCTCAGCGCCTTGGTCATTTACTGGATAGGCCGGCGTTTTGCCCGTGCCCATGCGTTGCAACAACCCCTGAAAGAGAACCGCGAGCGCCTGCGCCAGGCCGCTGCGGTGTTCGATTGCACCCGCGAAGGGGTGCTGGTCACCGATACCCAAGGGCTGATCGTGCACGTTAACCGCGCTTTCATGGAGATCACCGGCTACCAGTGCGAAGACGTCATGGGCCAACGGCCAAGCCTGTTCAAGTCCGGGCGCCACTCGGCGCATTTCTACCAGCAAATGTTCCAGGCCCTGGAAAGCACCGGCGAATGGAGCGGCGAAATCTGGAACCGCCGTAAAAGTGGCGAGGTTTACCCCCAGTGGCAAACCATACGGGTGATTCACGATGACCAGGGCCAGGTCAGCCACTACGTGGCGGTGTTTTCGGACATCAGCGCCATGAAGAACTCTGAGCACGAATTGGCGCACCTTGCCCATCACGACCCGCTCACCGACCTGCCCAACCGCCTGCTGTTCACCGATCGCGCCGAGCAGGCCCTGGCCTCCGCGCAGGTGCATAAACGTGGCTGCGCCCTGCTGTTGATGGACCTGGACCACTTCAAGATCATCAACGACAGCCTCGGCCATAACGTCGGCGATCAGTTGCTCAAGCTGGTGGCCGAACGCCTCAGCGGCCTGTTTGGGCCGGGGGTTACCCTGGCGCGCCTGGGGGGCGACGAATTTGCCGTGCTGGCAGAAAGCTGCCCGCAGGTGGTGCAAGCGGCGGCTTTGGCGCAGCGCATGCTCAATGCCATGAAGGATCCGTTCATTTTTGACGGCAACCAGCTGTTTATCAGCGCCAGTATCGGTATCAGCCTGTTCCCCAGTGACGCCCTGAGCGCCGAGCAACTGCTGCGCAACGCCGATTCCGCGTTGTTCAAGGCCAAGAGCGCCGGGCGCGAAGGCTACGCGTTGTATACCGAAGAGCTGACCGCCCACGCCCAGTATCGGGTGGAAATCGCTGGCGAGCTGCGTCGCGCCCTCGACCAACATGAGCTGCGCGTCTATTACCAGCCGGTGCACGACCTGCACGACAGCCGTCTGGTCGGCGTTGAAGCACTGGTGCGCTGGCAGCACCCGGAGCGCGGCCTGGTACCCCCGGGCGAGTTCATCCCCATCGCCGAACGCACCGGGCTGATTGCCGAGATCGATGCGTGGGTGATGGACCAGGCCTGCCGCCAAATGTGCCAATGGTTGGCCGACGGCGCGCCGCTGAGCTTTATCGCAATCAATGTCTCCAGCCGCCTGTTTGCCCGGCGCGAGCTGTATGAGCAAGTGGGCCAAGTGCTGCACGCCACTGGGCTGGATCCGGCCTTCCTGGAGCTGGAGGTCACCGAGAGCGCAGTGATGGACGACCCGGAAGTCGCGTTGGAGCAACTGCACCGCCTGCGCGAACTGGGCCTGCGCCTGGCCATCGACGACTTTGGCACCGGCTATTCCTCGTTGTTGCGCCTCAAACGCCTGCCGGTGCAGAAGCTCAAGATCGACCAGGGCTTTGTGGCGGGCTTACCGTGGGACGAAGACGACGCGGCGATTGTGCGCGTGGTGATCGCTCTGGCCAAAAGCATGGGCATGCAGGTGCACGCTGAAGGGATCGAGCAGGTGGAACAGGCGCGGTTCCTGCTGGATCAGGAATGCGACATGGGCCAGGGGTACTGGTTTGGACGGCCGATGCCGGCTGATGAAATCGACTGGACGCGGGCACCTCTGATCCGCCAGGACTGACGCGGTCAATGTGGGAGCCGGGCTTGCCCGCGAGGGCGTGTGTCAGTCACTGCATGTGTTACTGCACCGCCGCTTTCGCAGGCAAGCCAGCTCCCACGGGGTTCTGCGGCGCCTGTGCATGAGCGTTTTTTCTGTGGAAACCCTTGCAACCCCATGCCCTATCAGAAAATTCTTTCTGGTTATATAAACATTCTTAAATAGTATTTTTAAGAATATCCGCGCTTATCTACTATCGCCCTCACGCCGCAAGCAGTGCCGCCACTGCCAGGCACTACTCATTTCAGGAGCGAGACCATGAGCGCATCTCTACGTAGCGTTGACGGCCAGGACGAAGCAGCCATTTTGCGTGAAATCCAGAGCGCCCTGCGCGACCTGCGGTTTGGCGCGGTGGAAATCACTGTACACAACGCCCAAGTGGTACAGATCGAACGCAAGGAAAAATTCCGTCTGCAGAACCCCGGTAACAAACCGAGCTGAGCAAGAACGGCGATAGACCCGCAATTACAAGAAAAGCCAACACTCAAGAATTTCAGGAGCTTCTATGTCGTCGATTCGCCGTTATGCCTTGGCCGCATTGGCCAGTGCCGTGTTTGCCGGTTCCGCCGTTGCCAAGGACTACGAGTTGCTCAACGTCTCGTACGACCCCACCCGTGAGCTGTACCAGGATTACAACGCTGAATTCACCAGCTTCTGGAAACAGTCCCACCCCGGCGACAACGTCAAGATCCAGCAGTCCCACGGTGGCTCGGGCAAGCAAGGCCGGGCGGTGATCGATGGGCTGCGCGCCGATGTCGTCACCCTGGCCCTGGCCGGTGACATCGACGAAATCGCCAAGCTGGGCAAGACCCTGCCGGAGAACTGGCAGACCCGCCTGCCGGACGCCAGCACGCCCTACACCTCCACCATTGTGTTCCTGGTGCGCAAGGGCAATCCCAAGGGCATCAAGGACTGGGGCGACCTGATCAAGAAAGACGTTTCAGTGATCACGCCCAACCCGAAAACCTCCGGCGGTGCACGCTGGAACTTCCTCGCCGCCTGGGCCTACGGCCTCAAGGCCGGCGGCAGCGAAGCCAAGGCCCAGGAATACGTCAAGGAGCTGTTCAAGCACGTGCCGATACTGGACACCGGCGCACGCGGTTCTACCATTACCTTCGTCAACAACGGCCAGGGTGACGTGTTGCTGGCGTGGGAAAACGAGGCGTTCCTGGCCTTGAAGGAAGACGGCGGCGCCGACAAATTCGACATCGTCGTGCCGTCCCTGTCGATCCTGGCAGAACCGCCTGTGGCCGTGGTCGACAAGAACGCCGAGAAAAAGGGCAACACCGAGATCGCCACGGCGTACCTCAACCACCTGTACAGCCCGGCGGGCCAGGAGATTGCGGCGAAGAACTTCTACCGTCCACGGGATGAAAAAGTCGCCGCCAAATACGCCCAGCAGTTCCCGAAACTGGACCTGGTGACTATCGACAAAGACTTCGGCGGCTGGAAAACTGCCCAACCGAAATTCTTCAATGACGGTGGCGTGTTCGACCAGATCTATACGGCGCAGTAAGCCAAAGTAACTGTAGGGGCCTGACTTTCTGTAGGAACTGGGCTGGTGTGGGAGCTGGCTTGCCTGCGATAGCATCACCGTGGTGTGGCTGATACACCGAGGTGCCTGCATCGCGGGCAAGCCCGGCTCCCACAGAAAAGCCAGCTGCCACAAAAAGCGCGCTCCTACAGTGGTTTCTACCCTTTAACCAAGGACTCTTATGTCGCGTCGTATCTCCCCCGTCATACCCGGCTTCGGGCTGACGCTGGGCTACACCGTCGTGTACCTCAGCCTGATTGTGCTCATCCCGCTGGCGGCGATGTTTGTACACGCCGCTCAACTCACCTGGGATCAGTTCTGGAACATCATTTCCGCACCTCGTGTACTGGCGGCCTTGAAGCTGAGCTTCAGCACCGCGCTGTACGCCGCACTCATCAACGGTGTGATTGGCACTTTGCTGGCCTGGGTGCTGGTGCGCTACACCTTCCCCGGGCGCAAGGTCATCGACGCGATGATCGACCTGCCGTTCGCCCTGCCCACCGCCGTCGCCGGTATCGCGCTGACGGCGCTGTACGCGCCCAACGGCCTGGTCGGCCAGTTTGCCACCGACCTGGGTTTCAAGATCGCCTACACCCCCCTGGGTATCACCCTGGCGCTGACCTTCGTCACGTTGCCTTTCGTGGTGCGCACGGTGCAGCCGGTACTGGCCGATATCCCCCGGGAAATCGAAGAGGCCGCCGCCTGCCTCGGCGCCAAGCCGTTGCAAGTGTTCCGCTACATCCTCGTGCCGGCGCTGCTGCCCGCCTGGCTGACCGGCTTCGCCCTGGCGTTTGCCCGAGGCGTGGGTGAGTACGGTTCGGTGATCTTCATCGCCGGCAACATGCCGATGAAAACCGAAATCCTGCCATTGCTGATCATGGTCAAGCTCGACCAATACGACTACCGCGGCGCCACCTCCATTGGTGTGCTGATGCTGGTGGTGTCCTTCGTCTTGCTGCTGCTGATCAACCTGTTGCAGCGGCGCATCGAACGTCCATAAGGAGGCGCGGAACATGTCCCAATCGTCTATTTCCGCCGCGTCCTCGGCCAACGCCGCCCGGCGTGGCAGTGCGACCTCGCGACGTATCCTGATCGGCCTTGGCTGGCTGGTATTCGTGCTGTTTCTGCTGCTGCCATTGCTGGTGGTGGTGTCCCAGGGCTTGAAAAACGGCCTCGGCACGTTTTTCACTGCAATCCTTGAACCCGACGCGCTGTCGGCGCTGAAACTCACGGTGATCGCCGTGCTGATTTCGGTGCCGCTCAACCTGGTGTTCGGTGTCAGCGCCGCCTGGTGCGTGAGCAAGTACTCGTTCCGTGGCAAGAGCATCCTGGTCACGCTGATCGACCTGCCGTTCTCGGTTTCGCCGGTGATCGCAGGCCTGGTATACGTGTTGATGTTCGGCGCCCAGGGCTTCTTCGGGCCGTGGCTGCAAGACCACGACATCCAGATCGTGTTCGCCCTGCCGGGCATCGTGCTGGCGACCATCTTCGTCACCGTGCCGTTCGTGGCCCGTGAGCTGATCCCGCTGATGCAGGAGCAGGGCACCCAGGAAGAAGAAGCCGCACGCCTACTCGGCGCCAATGGCTGGCAGATGTTCTGGCATGTCACCGTGCCGAACATCAAGTGGGGCCTGATCTACGGCGTGGTGCTATGTACGGCGCGGGCCATGGGCGAGTTCGGCGCGGTGTCGGTGGTGTCCGGCCACATTCGCGGCGTCACCAACACGCTGCCGCTGCATGTCGAGATTCTTTACAACGAATACAACCACGTTGCCGCGTTTGCGGTGGCCAGCCTGTTGCTGATCCTGGCGCTCTTCATCCTGCTGCTCAAGCAGTGGAGCGAGAACCGAATCAACCGCCTGCGCAACAGCGCGGGTGAGGAATAAGTCATGTCGATCGAAGTCCGTAATGTCAGCAAGAACTTCAACGCCTTCAAGGCCCTGGACAGCATCAACCTGGATATCCAGAGTGGCGAGCTGGTGGCGTTGCTGGGCCCGTCCGGCTGCGGCAAGACCACGCTGCTGCGCATCATTGCCGGCCTGGAAACCCCGGATACCGGCAGTATTGTGTTCCACGGCGAAGACGTCTCCGGCCACGATGTGCGTGATCGCAACGTGGGCTTTGTGTTCCAGCACTACGCGCTGTTCCGCCACATGACCGTTTTCGACAACGTCGCTTTCGGCCTGCGCATGAAGCCGAAAAACCAACGCCCCACCGAAAGCCAGATTGCCAGCAAGGTTCACGAGCTGCTGAACATGGTGCAGCTTGATTGGTTGTCGGACCGTTACCCGGAACAACTCTCCGGTGGCCAGCGCCAGCGTATCGCCCTGGCCCGCGCCCTGGCGGTGGAGCCCAAGGTGTTGCTGCTCGACGAACCCTTCGGCGCCCTCGACGCCAAGGTGCGTAAAGAACTGCGCCGCTGGCTGGCGCGCCTGCACGAAGACATCAACCTGACCTCGGTCTTCGTGACCCACGACCAGGAGGAGGCCATGGAAGTTGCCGACCGTATCGTAGTGATGAACAAGGGCGTGATCGAACAGATCGGTTCACCGGGCGACGTCTACGAAAACCCGGCCAGCGATTTTGTGTACCACTTCCTGGGTGACTCCAACCGCCTGCATTTGGGCGAAGACAAGCACCTGCTGTTCCGCCCCCACGAAGTGTCGTTGTCACGCCATGAGCTGGAAGATCACCATGCGGCGCAAGTGCGGGATATCCGGCCGTTGGGTGCGACCACTCGCGTGACCTTGAAGGTTGAAGGCCAGAGTGAATTGATCGAGGCCGAAGTGGTGAAAGACCATGACAGCCTCACCGGCCTGGCGCGGGGCGAGACCCTGTTCTTCAAACCCAAGGTCTGGCAAAAAGCCCAATAACACTGCAAAACCCTTGTGGGAGCCGGGCTTGCCCGCGATGGCGGTGTGTCAGTCGACAGTTATGCCAACTGATCCACCGCCATCGCGGGCAAGCCCGGCTCCCACATTGGATCTTCAGTACTTGTTAGACCGTGGCGTTTTTCCCGCGTACCGCCACCGGCCCAGAGCGCTCTTCAATCTGGCGCTTGAGGTCCTGCCGCAACCCCAGCAAAAACGCCAACTCCGCCACCACAAACAACGGCCCCACGATCAGCCCCGACACATCGTCCACAAACGCAGGCTTCCTGCCTTCGTAGTAATGCCCGACGAACTGAATCACCCAGCCCACCACAAACATCCCCACGCCGCTGCTCAGCCACACCGCCGTGCTTTGCGCCGCCAGCACATGCCCGGCCCACACCGACAAGCCCATCAGCACCGTCATCAACACCCCCAGTGCCAGTTCCAGGCGCAGGTAAAACCACGCCGAAAACAGTGCCAACAGCACCGCAGGTGATAGCCACAGCCCGCCCACCGACCATTCGGGGCGCGACAGCAGCACGGCCACCGCCACCACAATCAACGGGATACCGATGAAGTGGCTGGCGATGTTGCGTGGGTCGCGGTGGTACGCGGCGTATTGACTGAGGTGGTCGACGAGGCTTTTCATTGTTGTTCCTCCTGTAGGATGTTTGATCATGCCCTGTCAGTCGGTGCCTAACTGTCAACTGGGCGACAATCTTCGGAGTTCGCATGGACACAGGGACATGGCACGCGCAATTGGCTCGCGGTCATTGGTTTAGCCATTTGCCGCCTGACTTGCAGCGTAGCCTGCTGGAAGCGGCGCGGTTGCGTGTGCTGACGGCGGGGCAGTACCTGTTCAAGCGTGGTGACCCGCCGTGCGGCGTGTATGCGGTGCTGGAAGGCACGGTGCGCATCAGTGCGGTCAGTGCTCAAGGCAAGGAAGCGGTGTTGAGCCTGGTGGAAACGCCCTACTGGTTCGGCGAGATCTGCTTGTTCGACAACCTGCCGCGCACCCACGATGCCTTGGCCACGGGTGCTTGCAGGCTGCTGCAGGTGCCGCAGGCGGCGATGCTCGGCATTCTCGAACGGCACCCGCTGTTCTGGCGGGAGATGGCGCTGTTGATGAGCCATAAACTGCGGCTGTCGTTGATCAATATTGAACAGACAAGCCTGATGCCCGCCTCAGAGCGGCTGGCCCATCGGTTGTTGATGATTGCCCAAGGCTACGGCGAAGTGGATCAGGCGCGCCGCGTGCTGCAACTGCCCCAGGAGGATCTGGCGGCGATGCTGGGCCTGTCGCGCCAGACCATCAACAGTCTGCTCAAGGCGCTGGAGCAACAGGGCATTATCGGCTTGAGTTACGGCGCCATCGAGATACGCGACCTCAATGGGCTGCGGCTGGCAGCGGGCCTATGAACCGCGATAGGTGGAGAAGCCGTAAGGGCTGAGCAGCAGCGGGATGTGGTAGTGCTGGTCGGCCTGCTTGACCTGGAATATCACCGGTACCTCAGGGAAAAACGTCTCGCGGTTAGCCTTCTTGTAGTAGTCGCCGGTCTTGAACACCACGCGGTACTCGCCCGGCTGCATGCTGCGGTTGGCCGGGAACAGCTCGGCGATGCGGCCTTGCTGGTTGGTGACACCTTCAGACAGCGACTGCCACTTATCGCCCACATGCTGTTCAAGGGTGACATTGACCCCGGCGCTTGGCAGGCCGTTTTCCAGGTTGAGTACGTGCACGCTCAGGGGGTTGCCGTCGGCCAGGGCCAGGTTGCACAGGCCGCTCAGGCTCAGTGCGGCGAGGGTCATGCTCAAGGTTTTCATCGCGAAGTCCTTTTGAGGGAAGTGGAATCAAGGGGTGATTTTCAAGCCCAGTTGCTCGGCGGCCTGTACGGCGCAGGTTTCATCCTGCGCGGCGCCACCGGCACCGGCGATGCCTAGGGCACCGACCAGTTCGGCGTCGGCAAACAGCGGCACGCCACCGCCGAGCAACAGCAGCTCGGGCAAGCTGTTGAGGTTGGCGGCTTCGGGGTTATTACGCGCCCGTTCGGCAAACAGCCGGGTCGGGGTTTTTGTCGACAGCGCCGTGTACGCCTTGCGTTGGCTGGCGAGGCTGTTGTGCGAGCCGACACCGTCAGCGCGCAGGCCCAGCAACAGGTTGCCACCGCGGTCGAGTACGGTCAGCGCCGCGGTGCAGTGGGCCAGGCTGGCGTCGGCCAGTTGGCGAGCGGTGTGCAGATCCAGCTCGGCATGGCGTGGTAATTGTGGCGCCGCCTGGGCGACGGTGGCCACGGCGAGGCTCAGGAACAAGGCAGTGCGGTACATAGTGAGGGCTCCAGAAAGCAGGCCGTCACGGTAACCAGCGGACGCGGACAAAAGCCGCACAATTGGATGACAGGTTTGTAATCAAACTCAGGGATTTGTGGTGGTTGTACTGGCCTCATCGCAGGCAAGCCAGCTCCCACATGATGTGAACCCCATTCCTCTGTGGGAGCTGGCTTGCCTGCGATGAGGCCCTTCCTACTGCAACCCGTCGCGAAACTGCCCCGGCGTCATCCCTGTCCAGCGTTTGAACGCACGATTGAAACTGCTGGTATCGGCAAACCCCAGCAAATGGCTGATCTCGGCCAATGAGCACTGCGGGTCGCGCAGGTGCAATAACGCCAGGTTTTGCCGGCACTCATTGAGCAGGGCGTCAAACCGACACCCTTCATCGGCCAGATGCCGCTGCAAGCTGCGCAGGCTCAAATGCAGCGCTTGTGCAATGTGTTCGGCGCTTGGCTCGCCGTCTGGCAATTGCGCCTCGATGGCGGCGCGCACCTTGCGTTCCCAGGTCAGCGGTTGCAGTTGGGCGAGGGTGCGCTTGAGCACGGTTTCGTTGTGTTCGGCCAGCTCCGGGTTGGCGTCGTCCAGATGGCTGTCGAAGTCGCTGGCGGCGAATTCCAGGCGGTCTTCGTCTGCGGCAAACCATACCGGCGCACGAAATACCGTGTGCCATGGCTTGGGGTCGGCGGGTTCCGGGCGCCGCAGGTACACGGCCAACGGCGCATAGTCGCGACCCAGGCGGTTGCGGCAGGTGCGTACGTAAATCGCCGCAAAGGCATCAATCGCTTCCGGTGCGGGCGCAGGGCTGCCTGGGGGTTGGAGCAGGCGAAAACGGTAGACGTCGCCGTGGCGGCTCAGCTCCAGGTCCAAGGCATCACTGACCACCTGGTGATAGCGCACGATGCGCTCGAACACCTCGCGCAAGCTGCCGCTGGCCACCAATGCGTAACCCAGCGCATGAAAGGTGGTGGGGCTGACAAACCGCGACACCCGCAGCCCGATCGCAGGGTCGCCACTGGCCTGTACCGCCAGCGACCATAGGCGCGTGGTGGCCGACAACCGGTAGCGGGCGTTGGGGTCGTCCATCTGCTGCGGGTCGAGCCCGGCCTCGGCGCACAGGGCGGCGCTGTCGAGGCCCAGGGCGTCGAGCTGCTTGCGCAGGGCACGGGTCCAGCTGGCGAGGGAAGTGGGTTCGGTCATGGCAATTGGCGCTTGTGGTCAACAGATTGGCGTGCGCGGCTAGCGTCCTGCGCTAGGGTTAGGTGCAGGATGCAGGCATCACTTCACAAGAGAATGGAAGCATGGACGGTACTTCTGCAAGCCCCCAGCCGTTGAACGCACAACAGCGTTCGGCGCATATCCGCGAGGTGGTGATGGCCGAAGGCGTGCGCTTGCGCCAGCGGCACCCCTGGTTGTTGCATCAGGACGCGCTGGGCGCAGGCATCCTGGCCTTTGCCCTGCTGGGCATGTTCGGCTCGGCAGCGCTCTATCTCAGCGGTCATATGGCCTGGTGGGTGTGTCTGCTGCTCAATGCCTTCTTCGCCTCGCTCACTCATGAGTTGGAACACGACCTGATCCACAGCATGTACTTTCGCAAGCAACGCGTGCCCCACAACCTGATGATGGGCCTGGTATGGCTGGCGCGGCCAAGCACCATCAACCCCTGGATACGCCGGCATCTGCACCTCAACCATCACAAGGTCTCGGGCACCGAAGCCGACATGGAAGAGCGCGCGATCACCAATGGCGAACCCTGGGGCATCGCACGGTTGCTGATGGTGGGGGACAACATGATGTCGGCCTTGATCCGCCTGTTGCGCGCCAAGACCTGGCCGCACAGGTTCAGCATCCTCAAGCGCGTGCTGCTGGTGTACGCACCGCTGGCCTTGCTGCATTGGGGCGCGTGGTACGTCTTCCTGGGCTTTCATGCCGCCAATGGGATTGCCAGTTTGATGGGCGCGCCCATTCAGTGGTCAGCCGGTACCTTGCAGGTGATGCAGGTGATCGATATCGCTGCGGTGGTGATCATCGGCCCGAACGTGTTGCGCACCTTCTGCCTGCACTTTGTCAGCTCCAACATGCACTACTACGGCGACGTGGAACTGGGCAATGTGATCCAGCAAACCCAGGTGTTGAACCCCTGGTGGCTGTGGCCATTGCAGGCGTTCTGCTTCAACTTCGGCAGCACCCACGGCATCCATCACTTTGTGGTGAAAGAACCGTTTTACATCCGCCAGATGACCACCAAGGTGGCGCACAAGGTCATGGCCGAGATGGGGGTGCGCTTCAATGATTTGGGCACGTTTGCGCGAGCCAATCGCCTGGAGCCCCAGGAGCACGCGCGCACTGAGCTCTCTTTCAGCAAGCAATGAACGCCAATGGCAGGTCGCGGATCTGTTCGCGCACCGGCGGTTGGTAATGGTCGTCGCTGGTTAATTCGTGCAACAGCTCTTCACGTAGCTGGTGGAATTCAAAACTGCTGCGCTGGCGCAGATGAGGCAGGGCGATCTCGACGACCTGCTTGATTCGCCCCGGACGCGGCTCCATCACCACCACGCGATCGGCGAGGAAAATCGCCTCTTCCACATCGTGGGTCACCAGTACCGTGGTGATCCTGGCGCGGGCGCGAATTGCCAACAGTTCATCCTGCATCTGCTGGCGGGTCAGCGCGTCGAGGGCACCGAAGGGTTCGTCCAGCAACAGGATGCGCGGGCTGGCCACCAGGCCGCGGGCAATCGCCACCCGTTGCGCCATGCCGCCGGAGAGTTGGTGGGGGTAGGCGCGAGTGAAATCGGTGAGGCCCACCAGTTCGATAAAGTCGCTGATGCGCCGGTTGCGCTCGGCCTCGCTCAGCGGCTCGTTGACCAGGCCCAGGCCGATGTTTTGCGCCACGGTCAGCCACGGGAACAGGCGGTGCTCCTGGAACACAATGCCGCGCTCGCCACCGATACCGCTGACGGCTTTGCCATCGACCTGGATCTCGCCGCGAAACTGCGTATCCAAGCCCACCAGCAAGCGCAGCAGTGTGGATTTCCCGCAACCGCTGGAGCCGACAATCGCAACAAATTCCCCTTCGGCCACCTCCAGGTTGAATTCACGGATGGCTTCCAGTTCGAAGCCGTCGACGTCGAAGGACTTACCCACGTGGTTGAAGCTGACAATCGGTGCGTTCATGCGTGTCTCCAGCGGGTGGCACGGGTTTCGATGCGTTGGCCGATCAGGTTGAGAGCGGCGCCGGTGAGGCCGACCAGCAGCATGCCGCTCATGATCAAATCCATGCGCAGCAACTGTTGGGCGCCGATCATCAGGCTGCCGATGCCGCCATCTGAGGGCATGAAATATTCGGCGCCGAGGGTGCCCATCCAGGCGTAGATCAGGCTCAGGCGCAGGCCGGCGAAAATCCCCGACGCGGCGCCCGGCAGTACCAGGCGGCGCAAGCGTTGCCAGAGGTTCAGGCGCAGCACCTGCGCGGCTTCGCGCAGCTGGGGCGACAGGTTGAGCACGCTGCGCTGGGTGGCAATAAACAACGGGAAGAAGGCGGCGAGGGCGATAAACACCCACTTGGCCAGTTCACCCAGGCCGAACCAGGCGGTGAGCAGCGGCACCCAGGCGAAAATCGCGATCTGGCGCAGCGCGGACAAAGTGGGGCCAAGTAGCCGCTCACTGCGCCGCGACAGCCCCAGCCACAGGCCCATGGCAAAGCCCAGGCTACCGCCCAGCAGCAACCCGGCCAGGGCCCGGGCAAGGCTTTTGCCCAGCGCCGTAGTCAGGCTGCCATCCAGCACGCCCGCCACGCTGGTTTGCAGCACCGCCCAGGGGCTGACCAGAATGTTTGGATCGACCCAATCTTGCTGAGTCGCTACTTGCCATAACGCCAATAGCAGCAGCGGCAACAGCCAGGGTTGCAAGCGCTGCCAGCCCTCGTAGCGTGGCCCGCGTCGAATCTGCGCAGTGGCCGGATGGGGCCAGTGCACCCACTTGCGATCCAGCCAGCCGATGCCGCGGTCCAACACCACACCCAGCACGCCAATGACCACGATGCACACGAAGACGATATCGAGCATGAACAACTGGCGCGCCCACACCATCAGGTAGCCGATGCCTTCGCTGGAGGCCAGCAGCTCCACGGCCAGCAGGGAGGTCCAGCCCGCCGCCAGGGCCAGGCGTACACCGGCCATGAACGCAGGCAGTGCGGCGGGCAGGACCAGGCGGCGGATCAGCAAGTGGCCAGGCAGGCGCAGTACACGGGCGGCTTCGCGCAGGTTGGGCTGGGCGTCGCGAACGCCTACCAGGGTATGCAGGGTCACGGGCACCACGATGGCCTTGACCAGCACCACCAGCTTGAGGGTTTCGCCAATGCCGAAAAACACCATGAACAGCGGGATCCAGGCCAGGGTCGGCACTTGCGCCAGCGCGCTGAACGTCGGGAATACCAGGCGCTCGGCGCGCGCACTGAAACCCAGGAACGCGCCCAGTATCGCGCCGGCACTGACACCGGCCAGCAGGCCCCAGAACAAGCGCTGCAAGCTGATGGCCAGATGGCTCCATAACTCGCCGCCGGCCAACTCCACCGCGCTGCTCCACACCAGGGCGGGAGTGGGCAGAATCTGCTCGCTCATCCAATGATTGCGGCTGGCCAGCCACCATAAGGCAAACAGCGTGAGCGGCAGCAGCCACGGCGATAAACGCTGGCCCAGCTGCGGCCAGCGCGGCGCGATGCCTTTGGGCGGGGCCGCCAGCGGCAGGCTCAGAAGTGAAATCCGGGCCATGGAAGACCTCCGAATGCGTTATGTGATTTCGATCTTACAAAAGCGGGATCAAGATGATTGTGAGATAAGAAAAGTCATTTAAAGCCTCACGCCGCCACGCATCCAATGCATTCGAAGAATATTTTCGATGCTGTTTATGCATAGGCCTCTGGAGGCTGCGGGTTAGCTTGCATATTTCTAAAAGCTATTAAATTGTGAATTTATAGTATTTAAAGTTTTGTTCAGTCTGTGCCTACTTTTTGCTCCCCAGGCGACCGTCGCCCACCAGGAGCTGCGCTTATGAAACTGCCCTTTAAACGTCTGATCAGCCTGTTCGCCGGCACCGCCCTGGCCGGGTTGGTGCATGCCGCCGACCTCAAGGAAATCCGCATCGCAGTGCCCGACCTCAGTGCCGGTAGCCAGCACAGCGGCGGCGGCATCACCGACGTGTTGCGTGAACAGCAGATTTTTGAAAAAGCCTTTGCCGACCAAGGCATCAAGATCCAGTGGAATTACTTCAAGGGCGCCGGCCCGGTGATCAATGAAGCCTTTGCCAGCGGCCAGGTAGACTTGGCCTATCTGGGCGACCTGGCAGCGATCATCGGCCGCTCCAATGGCCTGGATACGCGGCTGCTCAGCGCCTCTGCACGGGGAGTGAAACACTACCTCGGCGTGGTGCCGGGCTCCGGCATCAAGACCCTGCAAGACCTCAAGGGCAAGCGCGTGGCGGTGTTCCGAGGCACGGCCAGCCAGTTGTCGTTCGACAGCGCATTGGCCAGCCAGGGCTTGAGCGAGAAGGACCTGAAGGTGATCAACCTGGACTTCAACGCGGCCGCTGCCGCCCTGGCCGCCAAGCAGATTGACGCCACCTGGGGCGGTTCCACCCTGACGGCGTTGCAGGCCAAAGGTTTGGCAGAGATACCGCTGACCACCAAGGACCTCGGCGATGCCGGCAGCATCCAGGCCGTGCTGGTGGGCAGCGCCAAGTTTGTCGATGAACACCCCGATGCGGTGGCCAAGCTGCTCAAGGCCCAGCAGCAAGCGGTGCAGTGGTTGACCGATGACAACAACAAACAGGCGTACATAGCGCTGGTATCAGGGCTGGCCAGTTACCCGCCGGTGATCCTCACCAATGATTTGAAAGACCAGAAACTCAGCGAAGTTTTCCCCTCGACCCTAGACCCGGTGTTCCTGGGCAAATTGCAGGATGCGGTGGACCTGGCGTCCAGGGAGAGGTTGATTCGCAAGTCGTTTCAGGTGAGCGATTGGGTAGCGCCTGGGTTGGTGGCGGCGGGGCTCTGAGCTTGTCGGTGCCTGGGCTATCGCTATCGCAGGCAAGCCAGCTCCCACACTTGAATGTGTTCAACGCTCAAATGTGGGAGCGGGCTTGCTCGCGAAGGGGCCCTTCAAACCGCCACACTGACCTGCTGGCTATCCACCTCCACCAACGTCTCGATCATCGCCTTCGCCGCCGGCGACAACCGCGACCCCGTGCGGCTGACGATCCCGCAGCGTGCGCTCAGGGTATCCATGTGCTGCGGCAAGTTGCGCCAGTGCAGCAGCACCAGCGCCCCCCTGGCAATGTCCTCGGAAAAGGCTTCTTCAGTGCCGACGCCGATGGCATTGGTTTGCAGCACGATGCTCACCAGTGCCGGGAAGTGCTCGGTCTGGATACTCGGGGAAAAATCCATACGCCCACTCAGGTTCGCCAGCAGTTTGCGAATGCCTTGGGAGATCAGCGGCGCCGCCAGCGGGTAATCGAACATATCGTTGGTGGACAGGCTGTCCTTGGCCAGCAAGGGATGCCCAGGGCGGCAGAAAAACACCCCGCGTTTGGGGGTGAGTGCGCGGGTCTGGAAGTTCGGGTCGGCTTCGAACTGGCGGATGTCGGCGATAAAGAATTCGATCTCTTCACGGCTCAGGCGGCGGCTGAGGGTTTCCCAGTTATCCACCTGAAACGTGGTACGGATTTTCGGGTGGGCGTTGATAAACCGCGCCACCGCATCCGGCACCAGTTTCACGGCTGGCGCCGGGCCGCAGCCGAAGCGCAGGTCGCCGGCGTCGAGCTTGGTCATGCGCGTCACTTCACTGCTCAGCAGCGCTGCGCCATGCACCAGGCTCAGGGCGTGCTGCAACACCACCTGGCCTTCCGGCGTGGGGCGCAAGTCCTTGTGACCGCGGTCTACCAGCACGCAACCAAACTCCTGTTCCAGCCCCTGAATGCTGCGGCTGAACGCCGGTTGGGTGATGCCCATGGCGTCCGCGGCACGCACGAAACTGCGGTGTTCGTTGAGGGCGATGAAGTAGCGTAGTTGGCGAAGATCCATATGCTTTCCCGGCATTTTAAAAATAGGTCGAAGGCATTTGCGACCGAGCAAGCTGAGGTTTTAAATGCAAGCTCTTATTCCGTCAACGAAGCATTCATTCATTTGCTAGACCTAAATTGCATATGGATAGAGCGTTGCTGGAAAGCATCTCCACCATCAGCAGGCACACGAGGGTCATCACAATGAGCAACGCCGCATTAGCTGTTCAACCCATCGCCCAACCACTCGATATTCACCCGGTAGCCGGGCGGATCGGCGCCGAAATCCGTGGCATCAAACTGTCCGGTGAGCTGGATGCCGCCACCGTCGAGGCCATCCAGCAGGCGCTGGTGCAGTACAAGGTGATCTTCTTCCGCGAACAAACCCATCTCGATGACCAGAGCCAGGAAGCCTTTGCTCACCTGCTCGGCGAGCCGATCGCCCACCCCACCGTACCGGTACGAGACGGCACGCGGTTCCTGATGGAGTTGGATGGCACCCGTGGCCAGCGCGCCAATTCCTGGCACACCGACGTGACGTTCGTCGATGCCTACCCTAAGGCCTCGATCCTGCGTTCGGTGCTGGCGCCTGCATCCGGCGGCGATACCGTATGGGCGAACACAGCCGCTGCCTACAACGACCTCAGCGTGGAACTGCGCGCATTGGCTGACCACCTGTGGGCGGTGCACAGCAACGAATACGACTACGCCGCCCGCAAGCCGGATGTGGCGGTGGAGAAGCTGGAGGAATACCGCAAAGTGTTCACTTCCACGGTGTATGAAACCGAACACCCGGTGGTGCGCGTGCATCCGGTCAGCGGTGAGAAAACCCTGCTGTTGGGGCACTTCGTCAAACGCCTGAAAGGCTACTCCCAGGCAGAGTCGGCGCAGTTGTTCAACCTGCTGCAAGGCCATGTCACCCGCCTGGAAAACACCGTGCGCTGGCGCTGGAACACCGGTGACGTGGCGATCTGGGATAACCGCGCCACCCAGCATTACGCGGTGGACGACTACGGCACCCAGGAGCGCATCGTGCGCCGGGTTACGCTCAAGGGGGATGTGCCGGTGGGGGTGCAGGGGCAATCAAGCAAAACCACTAAAGGTCTTTAAGCCGGGTGAGGATTAAAAATGTGGGAGCCGGCTTGCTCCCACATTTGGATTTGTGGTGTTTACCAGACTCCGATCTTCACCACTTTCTCTGCCTCTGGCTCACCATAACGAAACCATTGCCCGCGCACCTCAACCTCCGTGTGGCTGATGGTGGTACGCCGCTTCAACCCGCGCAACCAGTCGAACAGATAACCCAAGTGCGTCTCGCGCACCTCGGCATAGGCGGGATCGCTGCCCAGGTCGTGCAGTTCTTGCGGGTCGTTTTCCAGGTCGAACAGTTGCGGGCGAAAGCCGTCGTACGCCAGGTACTTCCAGCGCTCGCTGCGCACCATGGTCATGCGGCAACGGTCGATGGGTTGCTCCAGACGCTCGCGAGCCGGGGCCTGGAAGGCGTAGTCGTATTCGGCAATGGCATAGCGGCGCCAGGTGGGTTGCTCGCCCTGCAGCAATGGAATCAATGAGCGGCCTTCCAGGCGATGGTCGGCGGCGGGCAAGCCCAGGGCGTCGAGGAAGGTGGGCAGGGCGTCGATGGTTTCCACCAGACGCTCATCCACGGTGCCGCGGCTGACATCGGCGCTGGCACGTGGGTCGCGCACGATCAGCGGTACACCCACCGCAGGCTCCAGCAAGAATTCTTTTTCACCGAGGAAATGATCGCCGAGGAAGTCGCCGTGGTCGCTGGTAAACACGATCAGCGTGTCGTCCCAGCGGCCAGCGCTTTGCAGAAAGTCGAACAGCCGCCCGAGTTGATCGTCAATCTGTTTGATCAGGCCCATGTAGGTCGGAATCACCGTGAGGCGCACCTCGTCACGGGAAAAGTTCAGGCTCTCCTGGTGTTGGCGAAATGCTTGGTACACCGGGTGATCGCTGGTGTGTTCAGGTTGAATCGGCGCCTGCACATGCTCGGTACCGTACAGCGCGTGATACGGCGCCGGGGCGATGTAGGGCCAGTGCGGCTTGATATACGACAGGTGCAGGCACCAGGGCTGCTCACCTTGTTCGTCGATAAAGTCGATGGCGCGGTCGGTGGTGTAGACGGTCTCCGAATGTTCTTCGGCCACCCGTGCGGGTTTGCCGGCGTTGCGCATATGCCAGCCGCTGAGCACTTCGCCGTTCTCACCTTCGGCGGCGTTGGCCCATTCGTGCCACGGGTTGCTGCCGTGGTAGCCGTGATCACGCAAGTATTGGGTGTAGGGCGCGGACTCGCGCTTATCCTCGAACAGCGGGCTGTCGGGATAGATGCCGTCGTGACGCAGGTACGCGTCGAAGCCGACCTCATTGAGCGGCTCGGCCTGGGCACTGTCGGGGTCTATCTGCAGGCGCTGCAAGGCCTCAAGGTTCGGCGTGGCGTGGGTCTTGCCCACCAGTGCGGTGCGGATGCCGTGGGGGCGCAGGTAGTCGCCGATCGTCAGCTCTTCGAGCGGCAACGGCACTGCGTTCCACGCCACCTGATGGCTGCTGACATAGCGCCCGGTGTAGGCCGACATACGCGACGGGCCGCAGATGGTGCCCTGTGTATAGGCCCGACTGAAACGCACGCCGGCGGCGGCCAGGCGGTCGATATTCGGCGTGTGCAGATGGGCATGGCCGTAGCAGGACAGGTAGTCGCGGCGCAGTTGGTCGCACATGATGTAGAGCACGTTGCGCACGGGTTTGGGGTCAGACATAGGAATTTACCGAACGGAGGACAGGTGGGTTTTTTCGCCGTTCGAGGGGCGATCTGGCAAGTGCATTTGGGGACTGGGTTCTATGCATTGAATGCATGGGTGTGGCTGCTGGCGCCATCGCAGGCAAGCCAGCTCCCACAGTTGAAATGCATTTCCCTGTGGGAGCTGGCTTGCCTGCGATGACCATAGGTATCTACATAACTCTGTTAGCTCAACGGTAACCACGATGCGAAGCGAGCCGCTCTTGATCTTGATCTGCTTTTGATCTTAGGCGCCCCGTTAAACCACGCTGGCCGGAATTCGACAGGGA